>JAFQWR010000022.1 GCA_017407365.1 Clostridia bacterium | reverse complement strand
GCTTACCGATGGCGTCCTTTCTTCCCACAACCTCAATCAGGTTGTTTTTGGCAAGAAGCGCAATGGAATAGTCGCTATTTACACCGCGCAAATCCTCAACCTCCAATCTGGTGACAGGCTGACGGTAAGCGATGATAGCGCATACCTCTAAAAGCGCACGGGTAAGCTCCTTTTCGCGGATGGGATTTAACACCTGCTCGATGCTGTCGGCATAGTCGGGGTTGGTGCTCATCTGAAACTTTTTGTTGAAGCACAAAAAATGCACGCCGCTTTCGCCGCTGTAGCGCTCGGCAAGTGCCTTGCCTGCCTCCTCTACCTCCTGCAACGAAACACTGAGCTTATCGGCAATATCCGAAATTGCAATGGGGCGACCGGACAAAAAAACGATAGCCTCCACCGTCTGAATCAATTTATCCATTGTTTTCCTCCTCATTTTCCTGCATCTCGCGCAGCTTTATCTCGATTTCCTCAAACAGCTGCTGCTGGTCGGCGGTAGCAAATTGCTCCTTCATAATTTCGAGCAACGCCTGGAAGGTGGTAATGTATTCCTGCTTGGTGCTTTCCTCATCAAACAGCTCCGAAAACAGAAGCTCCTTGTTTTCCTCTAAGCTTACCTTTAAGAAATGAATCTTTTCGGGCAGGGTAAAGCGCTCGCGCTGTACCTGCTTGGGCTGCTCCGCATCCTTTCGCTTCTGATCTGCCTTGGTTAAGATACGCGCATAGGCGTCCAGCATATCGTCCAGCACAAAGGTGGTTAAAATAATACGCTCGTTGCCTACCTTGTCATCGGGGGCACGGTAGAAGCGATTGACGTTTTCGTTCTGCTTCAGGCGCTCGCCTGCCTTTTGCAGCAGCTGCAGCTCCTCCATACGGGAAATCAGCAGTGCGCCCTCGTCTACAACCTCCTGATCCTCTTCCTCCAGCTTGGGAAGAAGGGAAAGAGATTTCATTTCAAGCAGAGTTGCAGCAACATCCAGAAAGCCACTTGCCTGATCCATATCAAGCTCAGGTATGTTGTGGATATAATCGAGGTACTGATAGGTTACCTCCGAAACGAAAATATCCTTGATTTCAATTTTTGCATCCTTAACGAGCTGAAGCAACAAATCGATCGGGCCACTGAACGAGCCCGACTGATATTGCCAGTCACCGTTGGTCTTATTCAGTTGTATAGCCATATAATCCTCCTGCAGGTTAAGCAAATAAACCAAAGATCAAGTTCCAGAATTGATTGACCGGCCAGCTGACCCAGCTTGCCAGCAAACCAAGCAAATCGAAGCCCATAAAATTAAGCGCATAAATCAGCACTAGAAAGGCAACCAATGCATATCTGCCATAGCGGTACATCATCTGCACGTAGCGATTGGTACCTCTTGTGACGCTTTCTACCACACGGAAACCGTCTAACGGATAAACAGGCATCAGATTAAATACCATAAGAACGGGATTGATGCTTATTAAAAACATAAAGAAACTGTAAACCAATTCACAGAGAAAGAGCAAAAACGAGGGCTCACCCTGAGAAGCAAAGTATGCTTTTTGGTAAAGCATCATCATCAGCTTACACAGAGGAACGGAAATAAACAGTAGAATGAAATTTACCGTGACGCCTGCGATTGCAACCGTAAACAAGCCCTTACGGTAGTTTTTGAAATTGTTCGCATTGACCTGCACGGGCTTTGCCCAGCCGAAGCCAACGAATAAAAAGAGCAAAAAGCCCAAGGGGTCAAAATGACTAAGGGGGTTTAACGTCATTCTTCCCTGATACAAGGGGGTGTTGTCGCCGTTCAGTATTGCGGCGTAGCCGTGCCCAAGCTCGTGCAGCATAATAGAAAGCACAGCGGCACATAAAAAGGCAATTGCGGCAGTAATATTACCGCTTGTCAGAAGATCAATCATTATTTACGGGACTCCTTCTTGGCGAATATTTGACGAAGCATTTTTCTGATCTGCACACGGTTTTCCGTTCCGTAAATCAATCTACGGATATTGGTGCGGTGCAGCCAGAAGGACATTGCAACAGAAAGAATCAAAACCAAATCCAAAACCAAAAGCTCTATGCAGAACATTCCGCGGTATCTGACAGCGGTTTCTATCATAATGTAGAGCGAAAGAAAGGAAACAGCAACCAGAGAGCCGACCGAGCCGTATTCTGCCAGAATGATATACAGAAGCACACCCAGCACGGTGATAGCGCCGACAATGGGATGCATAAACAAAAACATACCCAACGTAGACGCAATGCCCTTGCCTCCCTTAAAGCCTGTTGCAACAGGGAAATTATGCCCAAGCACACAGGAAACACCGGCGATATACGGAAGGACATCCTGCCACATAACACCGCTCGGGCTCTGCTTTCCAAGGCATATCAAAAAAAGAACCATGGTGGGAATCACACCCTTCAACACGTCCAGAAGGAAGGTAATCATACCCATCCTCAATCCATAGTTTCGGAGCATATTCATTGTGCCGGGATTGCCGCTTCCTAAGGATCGGATATCCTTGCCCCTTACCTTAGAAAGAATAACGGCAAAGTTGACGTTGCCGATTGCATACGCACCTAAGCAAACAATCAGCACAACCCACCATATTTCTGAAAAAGCGACAGTTGTCATACCGTGTAATCCTCCTCCGATTTATCGCGAAGGGAAAAGCGAATGGGCGTACCCTCTAACGAAAAAGCGGAGCGCAGGGCATTTTCCAAATAACGTTTATACGAAAAATGCATCACCGTTTTGTCGTTGACAAAGAGCGCAAACACAGGCGGCTGTACGTCTACCTGCGTGCAATAGAAGATTTTTAAGCGTTTACCGTTTTTAGAGGGCGGCTCGTTTGCGGAAATCGCATCCTGAATCACATCGTTCAAAAGGCCCGTTTTGATTTTTGTAGTGGCTCTTTCGTGCACCTCGTCCACCATTGTTAACACCTGATCCACCCTCTTGCCGGTACGGGCAGAGATGTAGACGGAGCGGAAATAATCCATAAATTTGAGATCCTGCTTCAGCTGATCGTTGAATTTATTGATGGTGTAGGTATCCTTTTCTACGATATCCCATTTGTTCATTACCACGACGGAGGCCTTGCCCTCCTCGTGCACATAGCCTGCAATACGCACGTCCTGCTCGGTGATGCCTGCCTCTGCATCAATCACAATCAAGCAAACGTCCGCACGGGAAATGGCATACATAGCACGCATTACGCTGAAGCTTTCTACACTGTCGTCCACACTGCGCTGACGGCGCATACCTGCCGTATCAATAATCACGTAGCGCTTACCGTCACGGGTAAAGGGAGTGTCGATGGCGTCTCTCGTGGTGCCTGCAATATCGCTGACAATGGTGCGGTCGTAACCGAGAATCTTATTAACCAGGCTGGATTTACCTGCGTTCGGTCTGCCGACCACGGCAATTTTGATAGCGTCCTGATATTCATCCTCGTGGACGTGGCTTTTCAGCTCCTTTACCACCTCATCCAGCATATCTGCAACACCGGTGCCCGCCTCTGCGGAAATACCGAAGATTTCTCCCAAGCCAAGCGAATAGTAATCGCATATTGCCTCAGGGGTGTAATGGTCCACCTTGTTTACTGCCACGATCACAGGCTTTTTGGTACGGCGCAGCATAGAGGCAACCTCGTAATCCTCTGCGGTGAGCCCTGTTTTATAGTCTACAACAAAGATAATTACCTCTGCGGTATCTAATGCTAAAATAACCTGCTCACGGATGAACGAAAACATCACGTCGTCGCTTTTCAGCTCTAAGCCACCCGTATCTACAAGGGTAAACAGATTGCCGCACCACTCACAATCGGCATACAGCCTGTCTCTCGTGACGCCGGCTCTATCCTGCACGATAGAAATTCTGTGCCCGACGATTTTATTGAACAAAGTGGATTTACCCACGTTGGGACGCCCCACCACGGCTACAATAGGTCTTGTCATTGTGATTATTACCTCCTAAAGCTCGCCCTCCGAAAAAAGCAAGCCTCTTACAAAGCCATCCCCACTGCCGTCGGTAATCAGCACGGGAACGCCGATTTTATCGCGAAACTCCTGCAGGGTGACGCCGTCTAAAAATACGTCCTCAAATTCCTTTAACGTGCAATGGGGAAGCATCAGATAGTCGCAATCCGTTTTGCACTGCGCCAGAATATCCGTTGCGGTCAATAGCCCGGTTACCGTGACACTCCTGCCAAAAAAATTGTTCTGCACCACGTGCAACTCTACCTCTATCTGCGGAAACAATTCACGCACACGGGAAATCGCAGAGCGCACCGTTTTTTCGGCGGATTCGCCCGTTACAACAGCAACCCTGCGCGAAGGAACCCTTTCTCCCTTCACGTAGGCAAGCTCCTCCTCTGCCTCACGCTCGAAGCGTGCAATCATTCCTACGCCGTTTTCGATCATGGCAAAATCGCCATAGCTTTCGTAAGAGGGCACGGGGATATCTGCCTTGACGTAGAATTCATCGGAGCATCTTGCAAACGGTGCATCAGCAGGATGCGTACGCACAAATTCATCTACTGTGCGCAGAGTTTTTCTTGCAAGGTCTGCGTCTACCTCCTTCAGCTCAGCAAGGCCCTCACGGCACCTCGTGAGCCCTACGGGCACGATGGCAACATCCTCTACCGCAGGATACAGCGCATATAAAGCATTCAGGGTGTTTGTCAGTTCTGCGCCGTCGTTCCATCCGGGGCAAAGCACAATCTGACAGTGCATGGTGATACCGCCCTCACTCAGCCGTTGCAATCTGCCGTACAGCTCACCTGCAAAACGATTGTTCATCATACGGCAACGCAGCTCAGGGTTCACCGTATGCACGGAAATATACATGGGATTGAGCCTTAAACGGATGATACGCTCAATGTCTTCATCCGATAAATTGGTGAGTGTTACAAAATTGCCGGTGGCAAACGAAAGGCGGTAATCGTCATCCTTCACGTACAGGCTCTGCCGTAAGCCCTTGGGCATCTGATCGATAAAGCAAAAGACACATTTGTTTCGGCAACGCATGGGCTCTAATTCCTCTTCCTCAAAGGAGAGCCCAAGATCCTCATCGAACGACTTTTCCACCTCGTAGTCCGTTTCCTCGCCACGGTCGCTGACGGTCATTGTAAAATGCTCCGTTTCGTTATAGTACATATAGTCGAGAATATCACAAGCGGTGAAGCCGTCAAATGCAAGTATAACTGCGCCTGCACGAATACCCAGCTCATGCGCAACGCCACCCTTTTGAACCTTAGTAATTTTCAGCATATCCACCCCTCGGCATTATACACCCATTATGACTTATACTATACTATTATAATACAAAACCGCCGATTCGTCAAAGGCAATCGGCGGCTGTTTGCAATTTTCATCAATTTTTAATCTTGAAAATGTCGGAAAAAAGAATAATTTCTTAAACCAAGCACCGCACTTGCACAAACCAAACCCTTCAAAAATTCCACGGGCAGATAAATCAAAAAGGAGGCTTTGATAAGAGCAAGGGTAAAAGAGCCCGATATGATACAAAGGTAAATGCTACCTATCATCAGCGTAGGAATGGCAGAAAGAAACAGAAGCAAGGCAAAGCCCCAGAATCCCATTTTTTTATTTTGAAATCTTTCAAAGGCCATACTGCTCAGCACTGCAAGGGGAAACAGGCCCAACAAGTAGCCAAACGTTGGCTGTGCAAGATAGGAGAGCCCACCCCCAAGCGAAAACACGGGAAGCCCGATAAGCCCTACCGCAAGATAGACGCCAACACAGATGCAGGCGTTTTTTCTTCCTATCACCACACCGCAAAGCATTGCAAACAGCGTTTGCAACGAAACAGCTCCTCCGCTTATGGGAATCCGCAAATAGGCACCCACCGAAAGGAGTGCAACAAAAACACCGATATAACAAAGCCTTTTGGTCATAACACTCCTTTTTTGTAAACCAATCAGTATTTATAGTTTACGATACCTGCAAGAAAAAGCCTCCAATTGCTTGGAGGCTGTTTGCTTAAAAATTAGTCTTCAACAGCAATCTTCTTTACGTTGCCAACTGCATCGGTAGATTCCATAAAGATCTTGGTGATGTAGATCGCATCGTTTCTGCCCTCGCTGGTGAGCAGGTTCTGCATACCGCCCTGATTGAGCATACGGCTTACAACGGATGCGGTGTAGGCACCTACCTGCGTATAAGCGGTCTGCTTGGGCAGCTTTCTTTCGATGGTGCAACGGGTAATCTTACCGAAAGCGGCATAGTTACCGTCGTAGCTTGCGTAGCTATCTGCATTGCCCATGATACCGAACTGGCTGTAAGCGGAATCGAAATTGCCGGTGATGAGCTGATTCATATACAGCACGTCGGGAGCAAACTCGATGTCGTTGACCGATTTGTCGTCGAGCTTCCACTCGTTTTCTTCAAATTCGCCTGCGATATAGTATTCGGGCTTAACGGTCAGCAGGGTATCCTCGGGCTCGGGAATGATATCATCCTCGGTGTCGGTATCCTCTTCGGTAACCATTTCGTAGTATTTTGCACCCATAAGGAATTTGGATTCGTTATAGGTATCAACGATATAACCCGTCTTTTCGGTTTCGCCTGCATCGGGGGTGTCGTAGAACTCGTTTCTTACCATGGTGACAAAGTTAGCAACGGTGTTGGGAGCCTTGTCGTAGTAGAGCTCAAACGTTAAGGTTACGCGGTAGTTATACAGCTCGTTTTTCGCTGCGCCGCAGTATGCATTGTCGTACTCGAGAACGATAACGCCGGTGAGGGGTGCATTGATAGACTGCATCTCTTCCTTCGTTAAGAACTTAGCCTCTTTGGTGCCGCAGGCAGTAAGGAATACCATCAAAACGGCAAACAGCACGACGAAAATTTTCGTGACAGGTTTTTTCATAATTTACCTCCGCTTAATTAAAGCTAAATATATGCTTTAATAAGTATACTATATTTTTGCGTGAAACACAAGTTAAATTGCTATCACTATCAAATTTTTTAAGGATTTCACGCGATATTCACACGGAAAAAGCTGCTTTTTCAGCAGGCAGACTAATTATCTCCCTCTTCGTCCTCAGACTCCTCTTCCTCCTCGTAGGAAAAATCGGTGGAAAGAATTCTTTCCAGAAGCTCAAGAGCCTTTTCCTTACCGATTTTTTCTAAGGAAGAAACGGCAAAAATATCGCTTGCACCAACACCCAACGTATCAGCAATTTTTTTAACGTGTAATTTTTGCTGCATCCGCGAAAGCTTGTCTGCCTTGGTTGCAATCAGATAGAAGGGTATGCGATGGTAATAAAGATATTCCACCAGCTGACGGTCCTGCTGGGTGGGGTCGTGACGGATATCCAACAGCAGAATGACACCCATCAGATCGGGCTCCGTTAAAAGATAGCTGTCGATCAACGTCCCCCACGAATTTGCCTCTTCACGGCTGACCTTGGCAAAGCCGTAGCCGGGAAGGTCGGTTAAAATAAACTCACCTAAATCGAAGTAGTTGATCAGCTGTGTTCTGCCGGGGGTGTTTGAGGTACGCGCCAGTCCCTTACGGTTGGCAATAAAATTGATAAAGGTAGATTTACCTACGTTGGATTTTCCCGCAACGGCAATCTGCTTTCTGCCGTCACGGAAAAAGCCTGCGCTTCCCTTTGCAGATTTGATAAACTCCGCCTTTTTGATTACAAGCATCCCGTTCACCCTCCTTGGTATAAAAAGGGAGGCAACAAAAGCCGTGCCTCTCTTTATTCGTTCGTTATTTTACAAATGCGGTATCAAATACCGTTTGCACATCCTCTGCAAGCACAAACTGCAAGCGCTCCAACACGTTTTTGGGAAGCTCCTGCATATCCGAGCGGTTTGCCTTGGGAATAATAACGGTTGTCATACCCGCACGCAGAGCGGCAAGCGTTTTTTCCTTTAAGCCGCCAATGGCAAGCACCTTACCGCGCAGGGTGATTTCACCCGTCATAGCAACATCGTGGCGCACCCTTTTGCCGGTGAAAACGGAGAGCAACGCCGTTGCCATCGTAACACCCGCACTGGGGCCATCCTTGGGCACAGCACCCTCGGGCACGTGGATATGCACGTCCTTTTCGCTTAAAAGCTTGGGGTCTATGCCGTATTCCTCCGCACGGGAGCGCACCAGACTGAATGCGGTGCGAGCAGATTCCTTCATTACGTCACCCAACTGACCGGTGAGCAGGATATCCCCCTTACCGGGCATCAGCGTGACCTCTACCGTGAGTGTGGTTCCGCCCACAGCCGTCCATGCAAGGCCGTTTACTGCGCCTACCTCGTCCTTTTCGGTGCCCTCGTCTGCATGGAATCTGGGCGCCCCGAGATACTCAGTAAGGTCTGCCTCCGAAACCTCATAATTACGGAAAACACTGCCGTTTTCCACCGTTTTACGGGCGATTTTGCGGCACACGGTACCGATATGGCGCTCTAAATTACGCACACCCGATTCCCTCGTATACTGCTCAATAACGGCGTTGAGAGTTTCATCGCTCATGGTGAGCGTATCCGCTTGCAGACCGTTTTCTGCCGCCTGCTTGGGCAACAGATAGCGGCGGGCAATCTCTCTCTTTTCGTCCTCGGTGTAGCCGGTGAGCTGTATGACCTCCATACGGTCGTACAGAGGAGCAGGAATTGCCTCTGCCTGATTGGCCGTGCAGATAAACATGACCTGCGAAAGATCGTAATCCATCTCTAAAAAATGGTCACGGAAGGCATTGTTCTGCTCGGGATCCAGGACCTCAAGCATAGCGCTTGCGGGATCTCCTCTGAAATCCGAGCTCATTTTATCTATCTCATCCAGCAGGAACACGGGATTGGTGCTGCCTGCCTGCTTCATGCAATACAGAATTCTACCGGGAATTGCACCGATATAGGTGCGACGGTGACCGCGGATTTCCGCTTCATCCCGCACGCCGCCAAGGCTCATACGCACAAAATTACGGTTGAGCGCACGGGCAATTGACTTTGCATTGGACGTTTTGCCCACACCGGGAGGCCCTACAAAGCAAAGAATGGGGCCCTTGATCTTTTTTGTGAGGTGATTGACGGCAATATAATCTACAATGCGCTCCTTCACCTTCTCCAAGCCGAAATGATCCTCGTTCAGAATATCCATCGCAAGGGCAAGATCGCTGTTATCCTCCGTTTTTTCGCTCCACGGAAGGTCACAGATCCAATCACAATAGGTGCGGATATTTGCGGCCTCAGGACTGCTGCCCTGCATTTTACGCAGACGGAACAGCTCTTTGAGCGCCTTTTCCTCCAGCTCGGGAGGCATCTTCTTTTCTCTGATACGGGCGGCGTAAGACTCCACCTCGTCCTCGTTATCTCCAAGCTCCTCGCTGATTGCCTTGATCTGTTCTCTGAGGTAATATTCCTTCTGGCTCTGCTCGATGTTCTTTTTTACCTTGCCTGAAATCTTGCGATCGAGCTTCACAAGCTCGATTTCGGTGGCAAGCACCTGACTTAAAACGTCCAGACGGTTTTCTGCATTCCGCTCTTCAAGCAAGCGCTGACGGTCCTGCTCGTTGCGCACCAGAACGCCGCACACGGTATCGATAAACATATCGGGATCGTCTAACGAGCTGATAATTTTTACAACCTCTTTGTTGAGCTTGGGCTCTACAGCGGCAAAATCGTTGACCGCCTGCAAAATGCTGCTTTTGTAGGTTTCAAACACGTTGCGAGAGATATCCGTCTGAGGCAAGGGCTCTACGTCTGCAAAGAGAGCGCCGCCCTGCTCGCTGAAAGCGTGCACCTCAACACGGTACAGACCTCTTGCAGAAACACGTGTGATTGCATTTCCGTCCTCCTTGCGCACCACGCGGATTTCCGCCACGGTACCCACGGAAAGCAGCTGCTCATAGCCGGGATTAGGCTCGGAGGCATCCCTCTGCGGCAGAAGTAAAACCTTACTGCCCTCCTTTTCCGCTATTTTCAGGGCAGCCAAAGAACCCGCCCTTCCGATATCGAAGTGCAGGTTCATCAAAGGAAATATTACCAACCCTCTTAAAGGGATAACGGGTAAAAAGGAATTTCTTACAAAATCTTCCATACTGCTCCTATACAGCCTCTTTACGAACGTATACGGGCTTACCTGTACCGTTGATGGCATCTGCAGTGACTATTACCTTGCTGACACTGCTGTCGGAGGGAACCTCGTACATCATGCTCAGCATAGCGTTTTCCAGAATCGTTCTTAATCCTCTTGCACCCGTTTTCAGAGAAATTGCCTTCTTTGCAACGGCGAGCACGGCCTCGTTTTCGAATTCCAGCTCAATGCCATCCATCTTCATCAACGAGCAGTATTGCTTAACGATTGCATTTTTGGGTTGCGTTAAAATATTGACCAATGCGGTTTCATCCAGCTCGTCGATGGAAACAACGATGGGAAGTCTGCCCACAAACTCGGGAATCAAGCCGTATTTGATCAGATCCTGCGGCTGAATTTCCTTTAACAGCTCTGCCTTCTTCCGTTCGTTTTCGGTGCGCACCGTTCCGCCAAAGCCAAGCGAGGTGGTATCCTGACGCTTGCCCACAATGCGGTCTAAGCCCACGAAGGCTCCGCCACAAATGAACAGAATGTTGGTGGTATCCAGCTGGAGCATCTCCTGATTGGGATGCTTTCTGCCACCCTGCGGAGGCACGGATGCCACGGTGCTTTCGATAATTTTCAGAAGAGCCTGCTGCACGCCCTCACCCGAAACATCCCTCGTGATGGAAACATTTTCGGATTTACGGCAGATTTTATCAATTTCATCGATATAAATGATGCCCTTTTGCGCACGTTCAATATCGTAATCCGCCGCCTGAATCAGCTTTAACAGAATATTCTCCACGTCCTCACCCACGTAGCCTGCCTCCGTTAAGGTGGTGGCATCGGCAATGGCAAAGGGCACGTTGAGTATTTTAGCAAGCGTACGGGCAAGCATCGTTTTTCCACTGCCCGTGGGGCCAAGCAGAAGCACGTTGCTTTTTTCGATTTCCGTTTCCGTTTTTTCGCCGTTTAATACACGCTTATAGTGATTGTATACAGCAACGGAAAGCACACGCTTTGCGGTATCCTGCCCCACAACGTATTCGTCTAAGCGCGCTTTGATTTCAGCAGGCTTTAACAGGGTGATATCCTCACTCTTTAAGGAGCCCTCGCCGTTTTCCTCCTTGAAGCGCTCGATTGCCTCGGCGCAGAGAGAAACACAGCGATCACAGATAAAGTTGCTGATCTCACCCTCGATGAGATAGCCAACCTCCTGCTCTGTCCTGCCACACATCATACATCTGTTTTCGGTATCCTTCATAACACTCCTTCTTGCCCGGATTCGGGCAAGCTTTGTGCCGGAAAAGACTTATTTGCGGTCGGTGTAAATCTTATCGATCAGACCGTATTTCAAAGCCTCCTCGGCATCCATAAAATTGTCGCGCTCTACATCATGCTCGATCGTAGCTAAGGGCTGACCGGTACATTCGGATAAAATTCCGTTTAATTTGTTGCGCGTTTTCAAAATGTGGCGTGCGGCAATTTCAATTTCCGTCGCCTGACCCTGCGCTCCGCCTAAGGGCTGGTGAATCATAATTTCGCTGTTGGGCAAAGCAGAACGCTTACCCTTGGTGCCTGCGGTGAGCAGAACGGCACCCATGCTTGCGGCAAGACCTACACAGATGGTAGCAACGTCGCACTTGATATAGCGCATGGTATCGTAGATTGCCATACCTGCGGTAACAGATCCACCGGGGCTGTTGATATACAAAAAGATATCCTTTTCGGGATCCTTTCCCTCAAGATACAAAAGCTGAGCGATGATGCTGTTTGCGGAAGCATCGTTCACCTCTCCGCCCAAAAATACAACACGGTCCTCTAACAGACGGCTGTAAATGTCGTATGCGCGTTCAACGCCCTCGTGCTTGTCGATAACGGTAGGGATAATCATAAAACTCCTTTTCCTCCCAAATCTAATTTCTTACAAATAGTATATAACCACTTTTATGCGGTTTTACACGTTTTTTTGATTTTTTGCAAAAAGGGACAGACGAATTTCGCCTGACCCTTCTTCGTGCGTAAATGCAATTATTCTGCTGCGGTATCCTTTTTAGCCTTTGCCTTGGGGGGATTGTAAGTGCGCAGCATATCGAAAAGCTTGTCGATAACGATTTCGTTTCTGATATACTCAACCTGACGCTCGGGCATACCCTTCTTGTACTCCTCGAAATCCTTCTGCACCGATTCTGCCTGTTCCTTTACTTTTGCATCGAATTCCTCGTCGGTGCAAGCAAGACCCTCCTGCTTGATAAGAGCCTCAAACACCAGGCGCGTTTTAACCTGACGCTCAGCAGGCTCGGTGTAGCTTTCGCGGAACTGCTCCATCGACTGACCGATGTAGCCAAGATAATCGTTGAGCTTTAAGCCCTGATACATCAGACGGTAGGAGAACTCCTGCACCATCTCGTCGATCTGAGCCTCAATCATAGCCTTGGGAATGCTTACGGTAACGCCATCGCAGATTTTCTGCACGAGAGCGTTTTCCCATTCCGTTTCAGCCTGTTTTTCCTTTTTCTGTTTCAGGCGAGCCTTAACGTCTGCCTTATATTCCTTCACGGTGTCGAACTCAGATACGTCTTTTACGAACTCATCGTCGAGTGCGGGGATTTCCTTAACCTGGATTTCATGCAGCTTGATGGCAAAAACAGCAGCCTTGCCTGCAAGAGACTTCTCGCCGTATTCAGCGGGGAAGGTTACGTTGATGTCACGCTCCTCACCGATAGCCATGCCTACAACCTGCTCTTCAAAGCCGGGGATAAATCTGCCGCTGCCAAGCTCTAAGCTCTGCTTTTCTGCGGTGCCGCCGTCAAACTTAACGCCGTCTACGCTACCGCTGTAATCGATGATAACGGTGTCGCCGTTCTGTGCGGGACGGTCCGAAACGGATACCATGCGTGCAACGCGCTCACGGTCCTTTTCGATCTCCTCCTCAATTTCCTTCTCGGTTACACGAACAGCCTTCTTTTCCACCTCGATACCCTTGTAGGTTTCTACAACCACAACGGGCTTGGTGGGAACGAGAGCCACATAGGTGATGCCCTCTTCGCTGATGGATTCAACGTCTACATCGGGTACGTCTACGGGAACAATCTGCGTTTCTTTTTCAAGCACCTCGCCGTAGTAACGGGGGAAGCTATCCTGGAAAGCCTCTTCATAGAAAAGGCCCTCGCCGTATGCATTGAGCAGTACGCGACGGGGAACGTGACCCTTGCGGAAGCCACCGAAAGAATATTTGTGTTTATTCTTTTCGTAGGCGCGCACGTTGGCTTCGTTCCATTCTTCGGCGCTCAAAGTGATTTTAATCTCATAAAGATTTTCTTCTTTTTGGGAAACGGTATAGTTCATAATACGGTACTCCTTCCAAAACTCCTTAATTGCACACCATATTTTAGCATACTTTTCAAAATAATGCAAATTTTTTGAACGAGTTTTTACTGAAATATGCTATAATAAATAAGAACAGCAAGTGCAATGCCCAAAAACAGGCAAAAAAAGGAGAACTATGCCCAACGACGCCTATACTCTTTCGTATATTGCAGACGAGCTTCGCCGCACCTTAACGGACGCAAAGGTCAACAAGGCCGTCCAGCCCGAGCGCGACGAAATTGTTCTGTTTTTATACCGCACCGGAATGGGGACAAAAAGGCTTCTGCTTTCGGCAAACGCCGCCCTGCCAAGGTGCCATATTACCGAGCACGCCAAGGAAAACCCGATTGCCGCACCGCCCTTTGTGATGGCACTGAGAAAATACCTCATCGGCGCAACCCTCACCGACGTAAGCAACGACCCGTCTGAGCGCATCATCTCGTTCAGATTCCTTTGTAAAACGGACTTAAAGGACGAGGAAACACGCACCCTGCACGCAGAACTGATGGGTAAATACAGCAATCTGATTTTAACGGACGGCAAGGGTAAAATCCTATCCGCCATTAAAACCGCCTCGCTCGATACAGGCAGTGTACGGCACATCTTTCCCGGGCTCACCTACGAGCCACCCAAGCCCTCCCTTCGCATGACACTCTGGCAGGAGCAGGAGCTGAGAGAATTGTTGGCGCAAAACCCCACGGTGCCGCCCGTTAAGCTGCTTACCTCATTCGTTGCGGGCATTGCCACCGCCACCGCGGAGGAAATCGTTTACCGCGCAATCGGAAACAACTCGCCCGAATCGCTTTCGCCCTTGCAGCAGCAGGCAATTGCAAAGCAGGCTTCCGCCTTTGCAAGCAGAGCGGAATACGCCCCTTGCCTATCGAAATACAGCGAAAGGCTGACCGATTGCTTTGCCTTTCCCTACCGCTGCCGCGCAAACGAATTTATCCCCTATGAAAGCGTAAACGCCGCATTGGACGTATTCTATTATCAGAGCGATAAGCAAAAGCGTTTTTCGGAGCGCTCACGCGAGCTGCAGCAGAAGGTAAAAAGCCAGCTAAGCAAGCAGACCAAAAAGCTCAGCCTGCAACGTCAACAGCTTTTGGATACGGAAAAGGCGGAAAAAATGCGCCTTTACGGAGAATTGATAACCGCAAATCTATACCGCATCAGGCAGGGCGATAAAAAGCTGATTGCGCAGAACTACTACGAGGAAGACTGCCCCGATGTGGAAATCACGCTGGACGAAAGGCTTTCTCCCGCACAAAACGCGCAGAGCTACTACAAAAAGTATGCAAAAATGCGTGCCGCCGCCGAATATCTGACCAAATCGGTGGAGGAAACCTCTGCGCTTGTCGATTACCTCTCCTCCGTTTTATACAGCTTTTCAGCCTGCGAGGAGCCCGAGGAGCTTGCGGAAATTGCAAAGGAGCTGATCGATCAGGGAATTTTCCCCAAGCCGAAGGAGAGCAAAAAGGGTGCAAAGCAGCCGCAAAAGCCCAGCGCACCCGTGCGCTATGAAATACAGGGCTTTACGGTATGGGCAGGCAGAAACAACACCCAGAACGACACCATTACCTTCGCTTACGCAAAGTCGCACGACATCTGGATGCATGTAAAGGACCATCACGGCTCGCACGTGCTGATTGTCACCGACGGAAAAAGCGTGCCCAACGAGGTACTGCAAGCGGCGGCAGAGATTGCCGCATACCGCTCTGAGGCGGCGCAGTCGGGCAAAACTGCGGTAGATTACGCCGAGCGCAGATACGTAAAAAAGCCCCGCGGCGCAAAGGCAGGCTTTGTTGTTTATACCGATTTTTCCACCGCATACGTTACCCCCACCCTGCATTCCGAGCTGATAAAATAAAGCACGTCACAACCGCATAAATAATATAAGAGTGAACGAGTCAGGTATTACCCGTTCACTCTTTTTTTTGCTTTACACATAGACCGTCTTACCCGGTGAGCTTATCACCCCCGCCGCTTTTGCGCCTGAGCCCGAAAAAGCCTCCTCTGTTATTCCCCGTCCTCTTCCTCGGGAAACTCCACCGCCTGCGGCATCAGCCTGCCCAGCTTATTCATCATGCGCCTTTTATGCTCGTATTGGCTGTGCGCATACCTTGCAAGCGTAATGGCAGGATTGCTGTGCCCCATCAGCTCGCTCAGTGTTTTTACGTCCATACCGCACTCTAAGGCGCGTGTGGCAAAGGTATGACGCAGGGTGTGATAATTGAGTACACGCACGTTTTTCAGCTTTTTGAGCATGGACTGAAAGCTGTATTGATAGGTACGCACGCAGATGGCCTCTCCCTTTTGATTGCTTACCACGTAATCGCCCTTGCTTTCACTTCTTACAGCCTTCAAGGCACTGACCAGCTGAGGAGGCAACGGAATAACACGCTCTGAGGAAGCGCTTTTGGGCTTACCCACAAGGGTATAGTATGCCCTCTTTTCGTCCCGTACTCTGCCCACCGATTTATTCACCGTTAAAAGAGAGCGCTTGAAATCCACGTCCTTCCACGTAAGAGCCAAAACCTCCCCTATGCGAAGCCCCGCATACAGCGAAAGTAAAATACCGATATTCTTGGGCTTTTTAACCCTCTCAATGTACTTGACAATGGCGTGCTGCTCCTTCACGGTAAAGGCCTGCGCCTTTTTTGTTTTTCCCGTAGGGCGCCTCACCAGACGGCAAGGATTGCCCTCGATGATACCGGCGCGCTCCGCCGCACTCATGCACGCACTTAAAACGGCAAGGATGGTGCAGACGGTTCCGTCCGAAAGCCCCTCCCCGGTGATTCTGTTTCCGTTTTTTCTGAGCTGTGACACAAAGCACTGCACACGGTCGAGCGTGAGCTCCGATACATAATAATCCCCCAGCGCAGGCGCTATGTGCTTTTCCACGGTGGAAAGGTAATGATCGTAGGTACGCGGTTTACAGTCGTAGCGCATATAAACATCCAGCCAATGCATTGCCCACTCGCGAACGGTATAATTCTGTTCTTCCATTTTATTCTCCTAAACAAACCCCTCATAATATATACACCTTAAAAGGGTAAAATTTGTTTGACTCCTTTTATTTATTTTTCTTTTGCAGTATAACCACCCAAGACTGTGTCAACAATTTACGGGTAAATCATACAACATAAAAAGACAGCCTTCGACAAATTCAGTCAGAAGGCGCATCAAAAAAACCTTTATAATGGAAACGAACCCGTTTGCGGGGGACTACGGGAGGTATTCATGACAGTTAAAGCAGGTATTCGTCAAAACAAGCTTATTCTGACTCTTTACGGTGAAATTGATGATAACGGAGCAGAAAGCATTCGGCAGAAAATGGACGGCTTCATCGAAAAATCAGAATGTGATACCGTTATTTTTGATCTTACGGGCGTTTCGTTTATGGACAGCACGGGCATCGGAT
>JAFQWR010000221.1 GCA_017407365.1 Clostridia bacterium | reverse complement strand
TCTGCCGTATACGGGTGCGGTGTTGAAGGTGAAGCCGCCACCGTTTGCCGTTCCCTGCTCGTAGTTAGAGATCCACTCACGGTTGTAGTTGAAGCTTTCGTCCATGGAGGTGCCCTTCATGCCGGGTACTATCCAAGGACCAATGTCGGTGGATACCACGGTGGTAACGCCCTTGCTGAAGTCTGCCGTTTCGGAAACCTGAATGGTGATGCCACGGAAAAC
Source organism: Clostridia bacterium (assembly GCA_017407365.1). Lineage (GTDB taxonomy): Bacteria > Bacillota > Clostridia > Christensenellales > HGM11417 > RGIG2219. The sequence continues at coordinate 5,928 of JAFQWR010000221.1, read as the reverse complement.
CCAATCGTGCCACATCAGCACGTAGAACTTGTTGAACCAAGCAGCCTCACCCATATCAACCTGAATCCAGCCAAGGCCTTCAAGCTGAATGGAGTTACCCGTGCCGCAAGCGCCGTCGGTTACTGCCGCAAGCGTCTTGCCGCCGTTGAGGTCGAGCACGTTGATTGCACTGCCGTCAATCTTATATGCAGTTGCCGTTTTGCCCTGCACAAGGTTTTCGCCGTAGGTTTTGGTATCCACGTTCTTGAAGGAATATTCCAGATCAAGCGCATAGGAGGATACGCCGTTAACCACAGCAATTGCACGGATCATAACGTCCTCTCTCTTCAGCTCTGCGGTGTTGATTGCGCCGGTGTAGAGCGTGGAGCTTTTGGTGGGATAGGAGCCGTCGGTGGTGTAGCGGATTTCCGCATTCTCGTAAACGGTGTTTAAGGTAACAGCGATGGGATCCACGTATGCGCCGCCGGGATAATCCGTCCAGACGGGGGTAACCTCACCGGGAGCGGTGGGAGCATAGTTGACCTCTCTGCCGTAAACCTCAATACGGGAGAACAGCGAGTAGCCGTTTGCCGTTGCCGTTGCACGGACATAGCGGGCAGGACGCTCGGGACAGCTGAACTTCTGCAGCTCGGTGTAAACCTCAACGTAGCCCACACCCTTGCCCTTGCCTAAGCCAAGAGAGTTGTCGCTGTCGTTGTTGAATACGGTGTAAGCATCCGAGAAGTCTGCATTGTTTGCAATCTGAATGACTACATCGCTAAAAGCCCAGTCATTCCAGAACTGCGTGCCTACGCCCTCTACGGTGTAGGTTGCACCAAGGTCGATGATTGCCCAGCCGATTTTGGCATTGCCCGTAGCCCCCCTGTCGATATTGGGGTCGGAAGCAAGCCATACGGCGTTGTTGAAGCGCAGCCACTGATAATCGGTTGCACTTGCAAGAGTAATCAGATTTTCGGGGAGAGGATCGTTTGCGCTGACAAAGCCTCTCTGATACAGCGTATGACCCTCGAGATCGGTAAACGAAACAGCCTTATCAGCTGCAACGTTCGTTGCCTCTACGCGCGGAGCCACGCTTTTTGCATAGGCAGGTAACACGCCTATCGAAAGCGAAAGCACAAACACGAGCGTAAGTAAAGCAAGTAGTTTTTTTCTCATACATACCTCCAATTATTTTTATCTCAGCTGCTTTTGCTTTTGCGGCAAGTTGCAAAAACGAAAAGCTGATATAAAATACATACGGTTGCCCCCGGCAAAATGCCAAAGGGCAGGCACGCTTAAGGAGCATCGGAAGGCGATTGCCCCAAAAGCGCAGCTCTTTGGATTGATTATCCCCCTCTCACCCGCTCAAAAAGCGTCTGTAACAGGGGGAAATATACGCGCCTCAGCCTCTTCTTTTTGCAAAGACGAAGCCAACGCCAAGTGCGCCGAGAAGCAACGAAACGCTACCCATAACGGCACTGCCGCAGCCGCCTGCAGCGGGCTTATCGGAGCCATTCTCAGAGGGCGTGCGCTCGAACAGATCCTCTGCGGGCTTCACTGCGCCTGCCAGATTGGAAAGAGAATCCTCGCTGTCTGCCTCGGGCTTGGGCATATAGGTTCCCAACGCCTCATCCTCGGGCTCTGCAAGAGCCTTGATGCGGAAGTTGCGGAATTCCGTCTGGTTGTTTACGCTGACGAGCGAAACGTAGCCTGCATTGTAGAAGCTTTCGTTTAAGGGATAGGTATACCATTCGGAATAGTCGATGCTGATCTGAACGGAATTACCTAAAACGATCACCTGCATATTGTGCCAGGTCTGATCCTTATAGTTGTTGATCATATGCGTTTCGTACGGGCCGGAAACGTCGGGGTCGCCCCAGAGCGTGATCTTACCGTTCTGCTGAACGAATACACCTGCGCCGTCATCGAGGTAGTATTTGCCCTCACCCTCCTGACGGAAGGCAATAACGGGCCAGAAGCCGGCACTGCCGCGCTTGTAATCTACCGAAAGCTCAAAGTTGAGGTATGCATCGCGCACGTAGGTGAGCATTGCGATACGGTTGGTTTCGTATGCGTCACCCATCAGGTTGCTGTACTCAACGTTGTTGATACGGATTGCGGTGTTGTCCTTGATGTACCAGTGCGTATCCTGAGCATTGGGATCGGTGCCGACCTTTTCGAGCACGCCCGTGCCCTGAAGCTCGTTTTTAAGATAATACGCATGGAATGCATTGTTGATGGCATTTACGTCATCAAACTTCTGCACGTAGTTGTAGTAGTTATCATCCTTAGCAGGGTTTGCCACACCGTCTGCCGTAGCAACGGAGCCGCATACTGCGGTGATGGCAAGCACAAGCGAAAAAATTGCCAGATAGATTTTTTTCATAGCCTTTTCCTCACACGGTTATACTGTTTCCCACTCCGAGAAGAGTGATTTCCCTTTCGTTATGCATAAGCGTCAGCGATTCGCCCTCAAGCAACACATAGGTGGTGCCCTCTTTGGCTACCTTAACCTCAATTGCCGCGCCCTTGAAGCGGATACGGAAGCTGTAGCCCTGCCAGCTTTCGGGCAGATAGGGCTTGAAGTGCAGCATACCGTCGTAGGCGCGCATACCAGCGTAGCCGTTGACAATCATCATCCAGCAGCTGCCCATGCAGGCGGCGTGAATGCCGTAGCAGGTGTTGCGGTTGACGTTATCCAGATCCATACGGCACGCCTGCTTCAGGTAGCCGTACGCCTCATCGGGATAGCCGATGTCACACGCAACGATGGAATGAATACCTGCCGAAAGCGAGCTGTCGTGGATGGTCAGGGGCTCGTAGTAGTCGAAAATCTTTTTGCGCATTTCGGGGGTGAAGCCGTCACTGCAAATGAAGGTGAGCAGCACGATGTCTGCCTGCTTCAACACCTTATAGCGCCAGAGATTGAGCGGATGAAGGTTGGTTAAAAGGGGAAGCTTGTTTACGGGAATGGAGTCGATATCGATGGGGTCCTTGTAGATAAAGTTGTCATCCTGCATATAGATATCCTCTTCCTCGTCATATGCAAGATACATTTTATCTGCCGCTTCCTTAAAGAGCGCAAGCTCCTTATCGTCGATGCCGCATTTTTCCTTTAATTCTGCAAGCTTCTGAGCGTCCTCACGCTGCAGGCGCTCTACCATTTCCAAGGTAAAGTACAGCTGCTTACGCGTTAAGAAGTTGGTATACAGGTTGTTGTCTACAACGGGGTTGTATTCGTCGGGGCCGCACACGCAGTTGATGCAGAATCTGCCGCCCTTACGCTCGATGAAGCTGCCCCTGTGCGCCATGCATTTGGAGATTTCAAGCAAAATCTCAATGCCGTAGTCACGCATGAAGGCAAAATCGCCCGTTGCCTCAAAGTATTTGAAGATTGCAAAGAATACGTCGTTGTTGATGTGGTACTGTGCAGTAGCCGCCTCAAATACGTGGCCGCATTCCTCGCCGTTGATGGAGTTCCAGCTGAACAGTGCGCCTACGTCGTCCATCTGCGCCGCACGCTCCTTTGCCTTGGGCAAAATGTTGTAGCGGTACATCAGAAGGCTTTTTACGATTTCGGGGTGCGCATACAGGAACATGGGCGTCATGAAGATTTCGGTATCCCAGAAGGTATGACCGGAATACGCCGTACCCGTTAAGCCGTTTGCGGAAATATTGGTTTTTCCGTCCTTTCCTGCCGACTGGTTGATCATAAACAGACCGAAGCGGATACCCTGCTGGATGACGGGATCGCCCTCGATGCGGATATCAGAGAAGCTCCAATACTCCTTCCAATAATCGGTGGTACCCCTTTTGACTGCCTCGTAGCCCATTTCTGCCGCATTCAGCACGGCATTTTTGACCCTCGCCTTGGGGGATTCCTTTGCAATCTCGCCCGAAAGAGCGGCAAAGCGATCGAATACGATCGGCTTACCTGCCTCTGCCTCGGCCTCGTAGATAGCCTGCACACGGCTCTCCTCTGCCTCGGTTGCGGTAAGAGGAAGCGCGGTTACGTCCTTTACCGCACAGGCAATTGCAAAGCCACTGCGCTTGGTACGATAGGTGATGTAATCTGCACCGTCCTCTCTGCCGCAATCGGTGAGCACGAAGGGATTGTTCATTGCCGCGCCGATTTCTTCCTTTTGCTGAGAAAGAGTGCCCTCAAGCGCCTTTAATACGGTGACGATTTTTACGGTTGCATTCTGCTCGGGCGTAACGGTGATACGGTCACACAAAAGCTCCTTCACCGTTTGCGAGGCAAAGCGCTCGTAGGTGAGGGTGGCTCTTTTTCCGCTCTCCGTCTGATAGACGAAGGTGCGCGTTACCGTGCCGAGATCCATATTGAGGGTACGCTCGTAGCAGGAAACGTTGCCCTTTAAGGTGACCCTTTCGCCATCGATATACACCGAAATATCCAGGGGATTGACATTGGAAACGATGGAGTGAAAGCGCTCGGGGAAGCCGGGTCTGCACCAGATGTGGTGGTAGTCGTAATACTCGTACACACCGTTGATCATCGTTTGCGCATCCGATTCGGTGGGGATATCCCCGTAGAAGCCCTCTTCAAAGAAGCCTCTTACGCCGAGATAGCCGTTGGCTACCGTAAAGATTGTTTCGTTTCTTTTATTCGTTTCCTGCGAGTAGGAGGTTTCTACCACCTTCCACTCGTAGGGCTCGAATTGCAGAGGGATGTTCTGATGGATTTTTCTCATAAGCTTAACCCTTGATCAGACGGTTATCTGCGGTGATGTAATAGGTTGCATCTGCGGGCAGCTGCACGTAGAAGATTCCGTTGGTGTATTTTTCAACGACGGGCTCCGTGATGCTGCGATCCACGCGGATGGAATACGTTCTGTTGCCGTATACGTAGGTGGATACACCTGCGTAGTCCATGCAGGAGGGCAGGTTGGGAGAAATCTCCAGACCCTTGTTGGTGGCATTGATGCCCATGAAGCCCTGCAAGAAGGTATAGGGAACCAGACCGCTTTCGGGGAACTCGCCCACGATACCCTCTACGTACTCACCGTATCTCGTACGGCTGTTGCGGCGCAGAGAATCCTTGTGGAATTCCTCCATGATAACGCTGAAACGATCGAAGGCGTCGTCTGCACCGTTTGCACGGTTGAGTCTGCCCAAAAGATCGTAGTAGCTGATGTAGAAGATGGTGCCGCCGTTTTGCATCTGGTTGCCGAATGCACCGAGACCGAAGGCGGGCGACATCGTTTCGTCGTTATACCACCAGTAGTAGTTGCCGCTGGGGTCCTTTACCTTGGATACGTCTAACGTGTTGCCGCGTGCCGCGTATTTGAATCTGCCGTAGATATCCTCACCCGTGGAGGTATCGCCTGCGATGATGCGCTCGCCGTCTAACCACATATAGATGGCTTCCGTTTTTACCTCGTCTGCAAGGCCGAATGCGCAAGCCATGAAGTTGGTGTAGGTTACACCGAAATCAAGCTTCACACCGTTTGCGTTGATAGAGGTGATATAGCGCTTTTTGCTGCGATCCCAGAAGGTATCGTTGAACTTCTGCTTCACCGTTTCGGCAAGCGTACGGTAGTAGGAGGCATCCTCGCCGTAATACTCTAAGATGTCTGCATAAGCAAGCAGAGAGCCGTAGAAGAAGATGTTTTCGTACGAGGAGATGTAGCCGAAGGAGGTCATAGCATCCCAGTAGTTGGAGGCTACCGCAGAGCCTGCGCCTGCAAGTGCGTTGTTGCGGGGATCGTTGATGATCAGAAGGCCGTCTTTGCCGTCTAAGGTGTTGAGCATATAGCTCATTGCCTTGCTGAGACGGCTGCGCATCGTCTGATTAGAGGAGTTCTTCATATCCATGAACTCAATCAGGTTGCCCTCTTCGTCGAATTCACCGATATTGTTCTGCTGCATCAGATAGTCGCGTGCGGCTAAAATAAAGATGGAGTTGTAGGTATAGTGTGCGCCCATATC
>JAFQWR010000220.1 GCA_017407365.1 Clostridia bacterium | reverse complement strand
TATGGGATACCACATAACAGACGAGCCGCGTGACCCCATGCCGTATGCAAGATTGGAGCAGCTGTTAAAGCAAGCCGACCCCGACAGCATTGCCGATATCAACTTCCTGCCCGGCTTCGTATATTCCGACTACGAGGAATACTACAATCTGCTTGCGGATTACGCTAAGGTTTTGGGCGAGCACAAGTCGTATTTAAGCTTTGACAACTACCCCTTTACCCCCACGGCGGGCACGGTAAACGAGGAACAGCTGTTCAACAATTTTGAAACGGTAAGAAGGGCAGGCGTGGATACCGACACCCCCACGGCATTCTACCTGCAAGCGGTGGGCTCCTCTCACTTTGGCTATCGCCGCCCCACCGAAAACGATCTGCGCTATCACATTGCAACGGGCTTAAGCTATGGCTTCAAATGGATCAAGTATTATTCGTGGTTTGTTCCCGGTGCAACAGGCACAGGTGAGGATCAGTATTATACCGATGCCATCATCGATCACGAGGGCAACAAAACAGAGCTTTACGACGTTGCCGCAGCCCTGAACAGGGAGGTGCACAACGTGGGCGATATTCTGGTTCAGCTGAATACCGAAGAGGTTTATCACAGCGGAAGCAGAAGCAGTAGCGGCGCATACCAAAAAATCCCCACAGACTTTTTTGTGCAGCCGCAAAACAACGAATACGCAATTGTTTCTCTGATGAAAAATCCCATAAGCGGAAAGGAATATCTGATGATTGTCAACAAGGATATCACCAAGGAAGCAACGCTCTCCTTCCGCCTGACGGGAGTGGATTTTTTGACTGAAATCGACAAAAGCGTAAAAAACGGCACGCTTACCCCCTCTTACAGCAACGGTATTCTCACCCGCACCTTTGCGCCCGGCGAATTTGCATTATACGAATTAAACAGTCAGGGCAACGGAAAAGAAGATACGGCGACTGCAAAAAGCAACCTTCTGCGTGATGCCACTGCCATCGCCTCGGCTTCTGCCACAAGCCGCAATTGGAGCATTGCCTATGCACATGACGGCATCTTCTTCTCGCAAAACGGCAGTATGGGCTGGCGTGTCAACGGTACCGCAGCCAACTCGCCCACCATTATTTTTGACCTGAAAACGAAAAAGGAATTTTCTCGCCTGGATATTTATCCTGCCGGCAACGGCGCGGAATGCGGCGTAATGTTTCCTCACGCATTTGAACTGCTTACGTCTGACGACGGAAAGGAATGGAAATCCGTCTGTAAGCAAACGGATATTCCCAAGCCCACCTATGACGTACCCGTATTTACCTTTGCGCGTACATCGGGCAGATATGTAAAAATCGTTTTTGCATCTACATACAGCTTTGAAGTTGCAGAGCTTGCACTTTACAGCGACAGCGACAGCGCACCCACCCCTGAAAAGACCTCTTACTCGAAGCCCAAGGTCAAGGAAGGCGAAAACATTGCCCTTGGCAAGCAGGTATCCGCCTCGGCGAATTATACCGATAACGTGTGGAATCCTTCCTTTACCACCGACGGTGTAAAAATGGCAAGCTGGCCCACCAATCAGACACTCGGCTGGAACGGCGGCTTTTACAGCAACCGCACTTTGACAGAGCCTATTTATCTTACGGTTAACCTCGGAGCAATTTACACGATCAAACGAGTGGTGCTTTATCCTCGCGGAAACGGCGGTATTTGCTTCCCCTCCGATTATGAGATTCAGGTATCCACCAACGGCTTGCATTGGAAAACGGTGTATTCCGCAACCAACGACGTATCAAAGGGCGAAAGGAAACGCACTATCAACTTTATAAGCACCGAGGCTCTGTATGTGCGCCTGAAGGTGACCGTGCTTGGCTTGGAGCAGGACAATTTGTATTCCTGCCAGATCTCAGAATTTGAGGTATACGGGCCTGCTACCCCTACCGAGCCCGATGTACCTGATACACCCGATGTGCCCGACACTCCTGACACTCCCGATGTGCCCGACACTCCCGATGAACCCGACACTCCCGATGAGCCATATTCTCCACCGCCCTTCTGCAGCTCACAGGTACATACAGGTATCTATTTAACCCTTTTCCTGCTTGCTGCTGTGCAGCTGAGAAGAAAGGATAAAAACACATAAGGCATACAAAGCAAAAGACCGCTTCCTTCTTTTGGAAACGGTCTTTTTTATACTGTTTGATACGGGCATATGTGAAAAGATAAGAGGCTTTTGCCCTCTTCTGCCCGAGGCTACTGCCGATGAGGTAAAGCAAGAGGTTAAGAGGATACT
>JAFQWR010000219.1 GCA_017407365.1 Clostridia bacterium | reverse complement strand
GAGCCATTCCGTAAAGCTCGAAATCGATTTCGTCTTCAACAGTATACTCGGTGGGAAGCGTACCGTTAATCTGTGCACCCTCGGTATTGAGCACGTATTCAATGCTATACTTATTGAGATCGTACTCAGCACGTACAACAACAACGTTGCCCGTTGCCATATCCTCGGTGATGCAGGTGAAGTCTTTATCCCAACCGGTAAAGGTACGACCAAAGGAATCGGTGTTAACTACGGGCTCTTCTACTCCGGTCAGCACGTTAACGTTCTGATATTCGAAGGATTGTGCGTAGTTATCTCCGTATTCAAAGCGTACGGTATATTTGCGGTTAGGCAACAGCTCGATTTCGAGGTTGCTGCGGTAGCCCAAATACTCGAAGGGAACACTCTTTTTGCCGCCATTAACGTCGTTTAACATGTTAATAGCTTCCTGCGAGAAAGTTGCTTGCGACAGGGGAACACTTTCGGTAAAGGTACCTTCATCTGTTTCACCCGTTACGATCATCATGATCGAATCAAGATCAACCTCGCCGGCAATAGCGTTTGCGCCGGAAGGCACAGTTGCGGCGTCAATTTCAACGCCAAGGTTGTAATAGTCGGACTTTAAGCGGCAACGAGTTGCACCCACGGAAAACGCGAGCACAAGCACGAGAACCAATAAAAGACCGATTTTGCGAAAGCTCTTCATATAAACCTCCTGCGATTTGTTAAGTCAAACAAAGTTGCCCCGATAAAATCGTCCGTATATATAATACCACAGAAAAATTTTTTTTGCAACATTTATTTCCATAATTGCAAATATTTTTTTTACTTGAAGTCCTTTGCTCCCTCTTTTTATCTCTTTTGCGGCAGTGGCACACGCGGACAGAGAAAAAAGCCCCCAAAAAGTTGCCAAAACCGTGCGCTTATGGTATAATGTACTCACGCTGATTTACAGCATTGTCTTCAGGAAGTAAGAAAAATATGGAAAAAATTGTTTTTTGCGACGCCAATTCCATCAAGGTAATTGCCGACGGCTCCGTTTCGGAATTGGAAAGCACCTACATTCAGCGATACCGCCACAACATCACCGCAGAACAGGAAAGACACCGCTGGAAGGAGGAGGGCTTTTCGGGCAGATTTCAATCCGGCAGAGCCGCCATTCACCGCAACGATCCGATAGAGGCAAGCATACGCGACGCCGTTTTTCTTTCGGAGGATGAGCTGTGCTATTCGGTAACGGTAGGTCAGATGTCGGGTGTCTTCAAAAAGCCCTTAAACGAAGCCCCGCAGGAGGAGGATCACATCGTGCACGCACAGGATCTTGCCTTTTTTGAGCTGTGCTACAATGCCGACCAAAACACCGTTGCGGTCAGCCAGGCGCAGTCCTCCTTTGAGCGCAGCATCGCCCTTTATCCGCTGAACGGAAACGCCCCCACCGAGCTTACCTCGGGAGATTCCAAGGAGCAGAATCCCTGGTGGTCGCTTTCCTCCCCCGGCACCCTTCTGTTCGATTCTGCGGGCATTGGCAGAGATGAGGATATGAACTTTGTGGAATACGGGCCCTCTGCCCTGTATTCCGTCAACCTGCTTTCACGCGATATCGAGCTGATAAAGGAGCAGGAGGGGCTTTCGCTCGTGCAGCCCAAGGACGACAAGGAGGGCAATCTGTTTTACATCGAGCGCCCCACCAAGGTAAAGAAGAAAAAGAACAATCTGCTTTTGGAGGTACTGCTGATTCCCGTAAAGCTCGTGATGGCAATCATTTCTTTTTTAGAGGTGTTTACCATGATGTTTACAGGCAAGGGCTTCTCCTCCGACAGCGCCCCCTCCGACCGTATGGAAAAGGCGCGCAACAAAAACAAAAAGCCGCACGAAATTCTGATTGACGGCAATCTGATTGACGCACAGAAAACGTACGAGGAAAACAAAAAGCGCAAGGAGGAATACGCAGGTATTGCACCCCATTCGTGGAAGCTTATTTGTATTGCTAAGGACGGCACGCGCACCGTTTTACAGGAGGGCGTTATTGCATACGACCTGACAGACAGCGGCGACATCGTTTACACGAACGGAAAAAACATCGTTCTGCTTACCAAGGACGGCAAAAAAACACGGCTTGCCCAAACAGGACTCTGCACGGGCGTAAAGGTTTTCCGCCGCTCTTCGCCAACGCAAGCCGACCTTTTTGACTGATAAAACACACTATATATAATTGTTAAGGGAACGGAGATACTCCGCTCCCTTTTTTTTCAGTCTTTTACAGCACCCCTTACACAGTGAAAAGACAAATGCACCCGGGTATCATAAGCCGCCTTACGCCTCGATTGCACCGAAGCGCTTGACGCTTTCCACCCTGACCAGCATTTCAACAAAGAGCTGCCCCGATTCCTCGTGCAGCTGAAGCACGATATCCTTGGGGGAAAGCTCAAAGTAATTGCGCAACAGTGCAAGCATATCCGTTTTCAGCACCTCGGTAAACTTATTCGGCGTGGCACTTTTATCCTGCGTAAGCATTGCCTTTAATCGAACGACCTCTGCACTTCGCTTCATACACGCCTCCTCAGCCCACGCTTGATTGCCCCAAAAAAGCCACGGTATTTTACGGTGACGTCATACAGCTCACCCTCGCCGTCCAGGAGATTATCGGCAAGCAGGTTAAAGGCAATATCCGGCTGTGTGCAGGCGCTGACCATACCGCCCGCCGCGGTAGAAAGCGGCATTTCGTCGTCCTCGGGAATCACACCGATGATTTTTGTTTTCAGCAGCTCGTTGATGTCGGCAATCTCCATCATCTCGCCCGAAAGCATCAGATCACCCCTTGCCCGATTTACCACAAGAGAAACAGAGCTTAAACGGTACGCCTTCAACAGACGGATGACACGGTCGGCATCACGCACGGCGGAAATATGCGGCGTGGTTACCACGATTGCCTCCTCTGCCGCCGCCACCGCGCGATGGAAGCCAAGCTCAATGCCGGCAGGGCAATCCATCAGTATGTAATCGCATATACCGTTCAGCTTTTCTACCACCAGCCTGACATTTTGTCCGTTCACGTAGTTTTTATCCAGCGTATGCGCTGAGGGCATCACCCAAAGATTGGGGTATCCCTCCACCTCTAAAAGCGCCTGTGCAGGACGGCACCTGCCCTCAATGACGTCAATAATATCGTAAAGCACCTTGTTTTCCACGCCGCAGGCAACGTCCAGATTGTTCAGACCGATATCCAGATCCATCACAACCACACGGTTGCCTGCCCGTGACAGCTTTGCCCCGAGATTTGCCACAATGGACGTTTTGCCCACGCCGCCCTTACCGCTTGTTATTACAATCCTTCTTGCCACAGTGCTACCTCCTTTTATGCCCATATTATACAAAAACGGCACGGGAACGAAAACAAAATATGCTTCCTTTTTTCGTTTCGACAGGAATAGTGCTTTTGCGACAGGGTAAAAACAACGGAGCTACGCATACTAACCGTATGAAGGCATTTGTTACAGCGGCACTTTTATCTCTGACCGCTTTTTTGTTATCACCGCAACAGGCTGTCGCATTCAGCGCAGCGCCAACCGTTACCGTAACCGTAGAGGGGGCGCATTACCGTTTTACGGAAAAGGACATCATCCGCACAGAAAGCGAGGAGGAATTGCTCGCAGGCAATCTGGAAAGAAGGGGTGCATTTTTTACCGCACATAAGCCGCTGAAGCGAGGCAGCTACCGTATCGAAAACCTTTACGGCAAAATACGGGAAATCGCCCTGCGGCATGGCTACGAGCCTGTAAACGCCCTGCCGTATTTTGATGCATCAAAAAGGAGCTTTTCCGTTGCATCCCCCTCGCGGCAGGGTTTTTTCCCCGATATAGCCGCCGCCTGCAAGCAAATCAGCGAAAGCCTTGCCTGCGGAAAATCGGCATCGGTCACACTTACGCCCACACTCACTTCTCCCGAAATAGATGAAAAAAAGCTGAAGCAATCCTTTTTCCTTCGCGCAAGCTTTTCCACCCCCATATACAGCACGGACGAAAACAGAAAAAGCAACGTGGCACTTGCACTGCGCTCCGTCAACGGGCTGACGCTTGCCCCAAACGAGGAGGTTTCATTCAACACCCTCACAGGCGAGCGCACGCAGGCAAACGGATATCTTCCTGCAAAAATCATTGCGGACGGAGATTTTACCCTTGGCGTAGGCGGAGGCGTATGCCAATGCTCCACCACCCTATACAATGCGCTTCTGCTTGCAGACGTAAAGGTTTGTGAGCGAAGAGGGCACTCCCTTGCAGTCAGCTACGTAGCACCCGGCTTTGACGCAACGGTGAGCCAATATACTGCCGACCTGCGATTTGTAAACGACACGGGCAACTACCTGTATTTTGCGGCGGAGATAGCAGGGGACAGAGCGTGCGTGGCAATCTACGGAGAGCCTCTCTCTTACGAGGTACGGCGCCGATACGAAAAAATAAAGGAGCTTCCTCCGCCCAAGGAAGCAATCGTGGAAAATGAGGAATACAGCCATCTGGTTACCTACCGTGACGAAATTTACGTTTATCTTCCCTCTACGGGCGGATGCACCGTGCAGGCATGGCTGGATTACCTGAAAGAAGGGAAAATCATCAAGAGCAAATACCTGCACACAGACACCTATCGACCCCGCAGAGGCAAGGCGGTGCAGGGCAAAACGGACAGATAACACATCCTGCATAAGTCCTTGTTTTTTGGTGTGTTTTGGGTGAAAATTTTTGAAATAAGCGCTTAGATTCAAAAAGTGCCCCGAATTTCTTGCAAACAAACAGATTTTGCTGTATAATAATTAGATAGGAATTTCATAAGGAGGTTCGTATGAAAGGTATACGGAGCAACAACAAAGGCCTTACCTTGGTCGAGCTTCTGATCACCATAGCCATATTGGGCATACTGACCGCAATGACGGGCGTCATCCTTCTTTCGGTCAACAATATTTCTGCACAAAACGAGCGCGAGCAGGATGCCGTTCTTGACATGGAGCTTGTGTATAAAAGCATCTGCACCGCTGTAGAGGTCTTTGACCGTTCGGAATATACAGTTACCGTTTCGGAAAACGCACTCACCGTGCAAAGCGCAGCCGATCCCACCTTCACCTACACGGTATCCTTTCAGGGTCGCAGGCTGACGATTGACGGCAGAACGGTAGAAACGCAATACGTAACGAACGTATCCTTCCTGCGCTCAGAAAATAAAACCTTTCAGATAACCATCACCTACCTGCTTTCCGACGATGCAACCAAATCGGTTACCTACGTCAAGGCAATGCACGCTTGTACCGTTCAGTAGGCACCGAATAACACCAGGAGAAAAAGAAATGGCATTTTCGCTATCTTCCATCAAAGACAAACTCACATCCGTTGTAAACGGCGTTTCGTATAAGCTTTCACAGCTGACGGCAGGCAACAAGCCGCAGATGTCGGTTGCGCTTTCCAACGATAAAACGGCACTCTTCGTTTTGCAGACGACGGGCAAAAGCGTAGCTAAGGCGCAATTCCTTGCTCTTCCTCTTCCCCACGAATACTGCCCTGCCGGTAAGCCCGATTATACGACGATTCTTTCTACCACGCTGAAGGAGCATATCCATCACGTGAACTTCAACGGCACCGTGCATTTTCAGATTCCCAACGATTCCGTTGCTGTAAACTATTTCACCCTGCCCGTGCTTGCCGCTCCCAAAATGGCTGAGGCCCTGCGCGTTGAGCACGCCGCACTTTATGCAAATCTTGACGAATTGCACCACACCTCTAAGGTTTATCAGTCGAATAAGCGCACCCGCACCTACGCAACCGTGCTGGTACGCAAGGAAATTCTTCGTGCCATCAACAGCGGCATTTCCGAAAACAAGCTGAATATCCGCTCGCTTGGATTTGAGGCGGCCACCACCATGAATGCGCTTCTCAGCTTAAACAACAAGCTTCGCAAGAGAAGCTTTGTGTTCTTTGACATCAAATCCGATCATACATTGATTGTCTTCTGTGATAAAGACAGCCTGGTCGGCTACGCAAAGCTGCCCTTTGGCTATGAGGTCATCAGCAACGACCGCATCGTATTCGAGCATACCCTGCACCGCCACGCAGTAGGCGAGCTTGCCGTTGTAAACGCAACCGAAATTGCAAAGGCAAAAAAGCTGACAACCTCTGTCAACTTAAACAACGAGAGCATCGACAACGTGCCCGATGAGCAGCCGCAAGAGGAGGCTCAGCCTGCAGCGGCAGCAAAGGCCCCCGATGAGGACGATGAGGACAATCAGGAGGTAGAGATTGCCGCAGGTCATCCCGAAACGGCGGCTATGCCCAAGGAAAAAATCAAAACCATCGTCAAAAAGCTCCCCAAATGGATGATTCCCGAGGAGCCGGATTCCCCCGAGGGCTACTTAAAGCTGAACTTTGGCATTTTCCTGAAATATATGCTGTTATACACCGACTCCACCCGCTGTGACGCACTTTGCTTCCAGCCGGAGTTTGTGTTGGTCAATATGCCCGAAAGCCTGCACTTCCTGTTGGAGGGAATCAGCGAGGAGGGGCAGATTCCCATTCAGGCGCTCGACCGTCACGAAAAGGATTCACCCGTGTGGGAGAACCTAAACCTTTACGGAGCATTTTGCGGTAAGAAATACAACAAAAACTTTTTCTTTTAAGATATCTATATGAAAAGAGCTTTAACTGACAAAAGCGGTATGACGCTCATGGAGGTAATCGTTGCGATAGCAATTGCTGTACTGATTACTGCGACTGCATCCGTAGGCGTGCTTTCCGCCATACGCATGATTACAAACTCCAATCGGCAAAAGGCGTGTACCAATCACGTGCAGAACATCGTTGCCCTTTACGAGAGTAATCCTCTGCTGGGAGATAATACGGAAACGCCCGAGGTTGAGCTTACCCTGCTTACCGATTACGGATACACCGTAACGCAGACAACGGTAGACGGAAGCCGGGCAACGTGCATTCCCTTCGACCAAAGCTTTGCACCCGTAAATACGGTTGCCGACGCGCACTACCTGCTTAAAATAGAATATGCAAGCGAGGCTGTAAGCGGCGGAACAAAATACTCCCTGCTTCTCACCGCTTACCATACAGACGGAACGGTATTTTACGCACTCACTCCTGCTATGGAGGTGATTGTATGAAAAAGCTGATGCAAAGCAAGCGCGGCTCTGCACATGCAACCACCCTGCTGATTATGGTTGTGGTTTTTATGCTGATTAACGTAACCGTTATGATTGGCTACAATGCACAGATGAACGCAAAACGGTCTGAAAACTCCTTTTTTAACAAATACACCTTAGACGTAATTGCATACCGCTTTATAAACGGCATCAAGGAGGGCAATACCTCTGCAGAGGCCGTGAAGGCTTACATCGAAGGGGAAGGATACCTTACTGACCTCAACACCGAGAAGGAAACGGACTATGCCGTTGCAATCTCATCGGAGGGAAGCCTGCTTGCGCTGACCGTTACGCAAAAGGGTAAAACGGAGATAACGGTTCAATACGACATCTCCGAAAATAAAATTTCCTCTTGGATTTACGGGGAGGAAAGCGACACATGACAGAAGAATTACAATGGCTGATCGGGTTTTTTATTGCGCTGATCGGGCTCTCTGTGGGGAGCTTTCTGAACGTGGTAATTTACCGACTCCCCCGTGAGGAGCGGCTGGATAAGCCATCCTCTCATTGCACAAGCTGTGGGCACGCCATCCGCTGGTACGACAACATCCCCGTTTTAAGCTATCTGCTTCTTGGGGGCAAATGCCGCGACTGCAAGGCGCATATCTCTATTCGCTACACGCTTGTAGAGCTTGCCAATCTGCTTCTGTGGATATGCTGTATGCTGAAATTCGGCATCACCGTATACAGCGGTCTGTGCATGATCCTCTGCTCGTTACTGCTCGTTATTTTTTTCATCGACTTAGAGCATCAGATTGTTTGCGACAGCACCGTAATCGGCATTTTGCTCGTGGGTGCGCTGATGGCAATCTTTTGCCCCGAGCCCGTGGTGTGGTACGACCGTCTGATTGGCGGCGGCGCTGCCTTTCTGTTCTTTTTACTTTTGTTTTACGGCAGTCAGCTCATTCTCAAAAAAGAGGCGCTTGGCGGCGGTGACGTAAAGCTGATGGGTGCCTGTGGGCTTGCCCTTGGCTGGCAGAACGTTGCACTCGGTACCTTTCTGGGTGCAATCATCGGCTGTGTTTACCTGCTGATTGCATCCGCCCTTGGCAAATTACAGTCTGATAAGCCCATCCCCTTTGCCCCCATGCTTACGGCAGGGGTTGCAATTGCTCTGTTTTTCGGTCAAAGCATTATTGGCTGGTATCTGGGATTATTCCTTTAATTCGGAGGCAACTTTTGGAAAAATTTAAGTACACTGCAATCAATCTTGCCAAAAAGAAATTCAGCGGTACCTTCCTTGCAGAAAACGAGGAGCATCTGCGCAAGCAGCTTGCGGAGCAAAATCTGTTTTTGGTTTCCTGTCAGGTAGTAACGGGCAAAACGCCCACCGCCTTCTTTTCGGTTTCTTCTAAGGTAAAGATTTCGGAAATCACTACCTTCTGCCGTCAGTTTGCAACGATGATCAGCTCGGGTATCACCATCTTAGAATCGATAGACACCCTGCGCAATCAGTCTTACACCACTCTGTTCCGCAGAGTTTTGGACGTTGTATACGAGGACATCAAGGCAGGTGACCTTTTAAGCGAGGCATGCAAAAAGCACAAAAGAATCTTCCCTGAGTTTTTTGTCAGCATGGTATACGTAGGAGAGATGAGCGGATCGTTGGATCTTATCTTAAACTCTCTTGCCGATTACTACGAGCGCGACACCCGTATCCGCCGCAAAGCAAAGTCTGCTATGAGCTACCCCATTGTGCTCTGCGTGCTGACCGCCGCAATCGTGCTTCTGCTTTTTATCTTCATCATCCCGATGTTTATGGACGTTCTCGGGGACATGGGCGTGGAGATGCCTGCCCTTACACTCGCGATCTTCAATATAAGTACATTTATCATTGACAATTGGAAAATGCTGTTTTTGGCTGTATTTGCACTTGTTGGTGCTTTCCTCCTCTTCCGCCGCACCGTATTTGGCAGAGAGTTTCTGGATATGCTGAAAACAAAGCTTCCAATTATCAAAAACCTTACAAGCTGCTCGATAGCCAGCCGTTTTGCCCGTGGCTTTGGCGTTTTGTTAAACAGCGGTATGGACGTTATCGACGCACTCGACCTGATGAGCGGTCTGCTTGGCAACAAGTATGTAGAGGGTCGCTTTAAGCGTGCCGCCGATGAGGTACGACACGGTATGAAGATATCGGAGGCAATGAGCAAATTCAATATCTTTCCTCTGATCTTAACGCAAATGATCGCCGTAGGCGAAAACACAGGCTCGTTAGACTCCGTTCTGCAACGCTCCTCAGGATATTTCGATGAGCAATACGAGGGCGCTCTGCTCCGTATGACCGGTATGCTCGAGCCCCTGATGATCTGCATCATGGGTGTTGTGGTAGCAGTTGTCGTTATTTCCGTTTATATGCCCATGCTCAGCATGATGACCACGTTAGGCTAAAAGCCCTTACTCTTTGGGAGAGAAATATGCAACTCAATCAAGAAATTATCAACTACGCAGTTACCAAAAAGCTGATAAAGAAAAAACAGCGTGCCGCAATTTTAGCAGATTGTGAGCGCCTGCACATGACGGTGGAAGAATATCTTGTCAATAAGGATATTTGCACGGCTGCACAAATCAACGACGCAATGGGCGAGTTTTTCTGTCTGCCCCATTGTGAAATGGATATGTTTGAGCCGGACACCGAGCTGATAGAAAAATTCAGCTATGCTTTTATGCGCAAGCATAAGCTTGTGCCCGTATCGATAGACGATAACGGTGTTTTGCTTCTTGCTGTGGGCAGACCCTTGAGCTTTGACGCAATGTCTGCCATTGCAACCTTCCATACGGGCACCTTCGACACCGTTCTTGTTCCTCCCAATCAGGTAAATACCTATATCGATTCTATCTCTGCCGTTGAATCCACCTCTGCCGCTCTTTCGGAGCTGGAAAAGGAATCGGGCATCGACCACGTAGAGGAAGAGCCCGAGCAAGACGTTATCAACGCCCCCTCCGTTCGCCTGGTAGATTCCAT
>JAFQWR010000218.1 GCA_017407365.1 Clostridia bacterium | reverse complement strand
TTTTCAGGTTTGGTGGCAAACGGTCGGTTTGCTCATAACTCGGATGATAGCCTCTAATAGATATACACTTGAAAGAGCTGTTTTATTGGTGATTTGTAAAAAAAAATAAAAAACTTTGTTTTTAGGTTGTTTTCTGCATCACCTTATATATTGTATGACGTAAGAGCTTCCACAGTTAAAAAGGCACCGCAATGAAAAATACTCCTTCTTAAGGAACAGACCTTGGGTTCATTGCTTGGGTGGCTTTTTTATTTTGTCTGAATTTCTTTGTAAATCCACAAAAAAAGAGAGCAGAACGGGTTTTCCGCTTTGCTCTCTGTTTGTTTATGATTCGGTATTTATGCCCGGTAAGAAAAATACTCCTACCGCAAAGCCACATCGCCTTGTTTTACACTATTTTGCGTACGCAACGGTCACGCAATTGACACCAAAGGGCTTTAATACATACTGCGGTGCGTAATCTGCGCTCTTGCCGTTTTGCCACGAGCCACGGCAGGTGAAGGTGTAGGGCGAAACGCCGTAATCCTCATCTCCCTTATAGTGGAAGGGTCCGAACATATTACGCAGGGAGGCGGTGATTTGCAGGGTGATTTCGTTTTTTCTGCCCTTTTCGAGGGGAATTTCCAACGCGCGCTCGGTGCTTAACACGCCAACCTCCTTGCCGTTGACCAGCACGGTGAGCATCTGATAGGGGCCCTGCGCCGTAAGCAACGCACGCTCGCCCTCTGCCATAAGCTCTGCACGGTATTCCACCGTATCCACAAAGTAGGGGAAGCCCTTCATCTGCAGGGAATCCATGCCGTAGGGAACGGTGGGCGCGATGATATTGCGCTCGTTATCCACGCAGAAATCACCGAGAATATAGACGTTTTCCAGCTCGGTATCGTAGTACAGGCAGTTGCGCACGCTTTCGGTTGCACCCGGATCGTACAGCGCCCATGCAACGTGGGGACGCTGATAGTAATCCAGCTCTACAATATATTCGTTTTTGCCCGAAAGCACGAAGGGAGTGATATCCGTCTCTTCCATCAGGAAGTCAAAATCGCTTTTTTCAAAGGTGAGCGCATTGCCGTTCAGCCAGGCGCCCGTGTAGTATTCGCCCGTTTCTCTGCGCAGGCGCATATAGCTGCCCTTACCCCTTACGTTAAAGGCAAATTTCAGTTGCAGCTTACCCTTGTATTCCTCGTGCAGAAGCTCATCGAATGCGCAAGCAAGCGGCTTTTCCTCGCTCCATGCGCCCTCGCCCTTCTTCACCGAAACGGCATCCAGCGTCAGGTTGTTCTGCCCTGCTTTTACAAACGAAAACGCCTTGGTGATTTCTTTTGCCTCGCCGTAAACAGGCACGGGCTCGCCCTTGCCGGGTACAAGAATTGCGCTTTCGCCTGCACCCAGGGTAAGCGTTCTTGCCTGACGGCTTGCGGTCAGCTTCAGAAGATCCACGCGCGCAAATTCCGAGGGAAGGGTAACCGTTGCGGCAGAGCCTGTGACGTTGACGATGTATAAAAATTCTGCACCGTTGCCCTTGCGGTAGGTGTACTCCGCTCTTCCGTCCGTCTTTAAGTAAACGGCACCGTTTTTGGCAATCTCCTCTAAGGTAGAGCTGCTACTAAGGAAGCTCCAATCGTCCTTTTCGCCGTCGGTATACGTGGGCACATCCTTATAGACAACGACCTTGCCGCCCGCACGAACAAATGCTTCAAGAATCTGCTTTGTGGTGGCACGCAGAGTGCGCGAGCAGGGCACGATGATGTACTCGTACGTGCGCTTGCCCACCGTAAGCGAGCTGCCCTCTACACCTGCATACTCCGCCATGATGGCTTCATCTGCGATGTCATACAGAATGCCGTATGCGTTCAGCTCCTTCTGCAAAGCGTGAAACTCTCTGTCTGCATAGGTATCGAAGCCCGTTGTCATACGGTCGTATTCCAGATAAACATCCTGCAGGGGGCTGATGACCGCACAGTTGACCGCCGTGGGTGTGGTGGCAAGCAGATAGCCAAGACGGTTGAAATACAGGTTGAAATCGGGGAACGCCTTCCACCACGTCATGTGCTTACTGAAGCAGGGCGGATGGTCAACCTTTCCCTGCCCCTTTAGGGTGTAGGAATACAGGTGCTGACACAGCATATTCACGCCGTGCACGTATTGCTTTTCTAAAATCGCCTTCAGCGAACTGGGTGTAGCGGAAAAGCTGCTGCAACCGAACGATTCGGTGAGAATCTGCTCCTTACCCAGCTGACCTGCCGCACTTCCCACCTGCCTTGCCGAAAGGGTGGCATCGCTAAACTGTCCGAGGTTGTCGATGCCGGGGATATGCTCAAACTCATACGAGGGGGTAACGCCCGCACAGCCAAGCATCTGCGCAGAGAGCAAGCCCTCCTCGATGCTGTGACCGGTGAGCATACAGCCGCGCTCCTCGCACCAATCGTACAGACGCTTATAGAAGTTTTTGGTATACAGCTCGTTCATCGCCTTATAGTAGCGCACGCGGTAGCCAAACGCCGCCTCGTCGTCGAAGAACAGATGCACGATGCCGTCCAGCACGTCCTCACCGTAAGTTTCCTTGTAATATGCGGTAAGCATGGGGGTATAGGGCGTGCCCCAACGGAAATACTGCGGCTCATCCGTAAAGAAGCCCACAAACTCCTTGCCGAAGCGGTCGCCGTAGCGCTTGTAATACAGCTCGTACGTCTGCTCGATAAACTGTGTGACCACGTCGGGATTTAAGATATCGGTATTGGAGGGTGAGCGATGCAGATATACCGTGTAGTAGCAGCCGTCCTCAGGAGCCTCCTCCGCCGAAAGCCTGCGCGCCCTTCCCCCGATACGCTCAAATACCGCAAGAGCGCTTTCGTCGAAGCTCTCTCTCTTTTCCATGCTCAGATAGCAGGCGAGGTTTTCCTCCTTATCTAAAAGCTTTCCGCCCACAAAGCCGCTGGGCCAGCCGTTTTCGTCGTATACCCAGGCACGCATACCGAGCTTTTTTGCCTCATCCAGGCAAGCCTCAATCATCGAGAACCATTCCTCCGAAAGATACTCGGTGCAAAGACCGAGCCTTGCGTGCATAATAAAGCCGCCGCAATGGATTTCCTTCATCTGATGAATCTGCTTGATCAGCTCCTCCTTTTCCAGACGGTTGTTCCAGCTCCAGAAGGGAATGGACCCGTATTTGGTGAGGTCGAGCTTACCTAATTGCTTAATAAAATCCATAGTGTTTTCCTCCCTCGCTTCCAAAAAAAGCACGGAAGCGATTCGATTGTTTTGTATTATTGTGCTAAGAGACAGAAGCTGTGAAAAACGCCTGCCGCAAAAAGCACACAGACTTTTTATGATCAGCCCTTAGCCGCAAGAATGGCACGGTACGCCGCCTCAGGCTCCTCAATGCCGGATACTGCAACATCCATCGGGCAGGGGCCGCTCCCCTTGCGGTTGACGATATA
>JAFQWR010000217.1 GCA_017407365.1 Clostridia bacterium | reverse complement strand
TGATGGTAAGCTCGGCATCTACCTTCATCGTGCCGCCGTCAACCGAATAGTAGGGGTTGAAGCTGTTAGCAATGATGGCAAAATCATCGGTTGCGATTTCCTTGGTAACGTTGCTTTCGTCTGCTCTTTCGAGCTTGATGCCATCCGTTGCAGAGGGAATATCATCCACCTCGTGTGCCGTAGGATAGAGCGTGTACGTTGCAAGACCGTAGTTTACAAGACCAAAATAACCCGCACTCATAGAAACACTTCCTATTGCAAGAGGCTCCTTATGAATTTCCTTTCCGTTGATTTCAAGGTAGACAACCGTCTGGTTGCCTTGTTTGGTTTCGATATCGAACATACCCACCTTGATGTTCATTTTTTCGCCGTAGCTGATGCCTGCACCTGCACGGTCGATTACTGCGATGGAAAGCTGAGGATTCCAATATTCGATATGAATTGCGGAGGGCTCGAAGCGCACCATTACCGAACGGAAGCCGGTGTTCCAGGGAACGTCCGATCTGTTTGCGTTCAGGTAAATGGCGAGCCAGCTGCTCGAAACGATGTTCATTTCGATATCGATATCGTAAACAACGTTTTTCAGCTCACGGTTGAAAAGCGCCTTGGATTGGTCGCGGGAGCCCTTCACCGTTCCGTTTTCGTACAGAGAGCCGTCAAGCGACCAGTTGCTTGCCTTTTTGAGCATCGTTTTACCGGTTAAGGTAGCGTATTCTGCATCGTCATAGGTAATATCCTCACCCGTGGAGGAATACAGCTTATACATAACCTGATTGCTTGCAGACAAAATCACAAAGTGCGTACCCTGCTTGGGGCAGATGGTTTCGCTATCCGTTGCAACGATGGGCTCCTTACCGTCGATGGTAGCCGTTAAGGTCACCGTGCCGTTCTTTTCCTCTGCTACGTAGCGGATGTTGTGCTTTTCGCCGTCGTAAATATCCACACCCGTGACCTTGCTGCTTTTTAACGTCACAAAGTCACCGTTGGCAGTTTCCTTTACGCCCTTGATGATCTGAACGGTGGTATCGTTACCTTTCTTTTCCAGCATCAGATAGTAGCCAAGACCGCCGTCCCAGATGGCGCATTCCTTGGTTGCTCTTAAAACGATAAAGGTGCTGGTGCCGGAGGTGAAGCGAAGGTTAAGATCCACGCCGTCGATTTCGGCATCGTAAAGCATATGTCCGTCGCCGCTGCTACTTACCACACCGTTGATGTTTTGCAGCTTTTGCTTGCCCTTTGCTACGTCCAGCGTGTTATACAGCTCGTTTGATTCTACCAGCGCATCGCTGTCCATAATCACAAGCGCGCTGTCTGCTAAGGCAGTGCTTATGCCCATACATACCGAAAGCGCAAGCACACAAACGAAAGAGAGAATCCAAAGAGTCAGTTTTCTCATAGACTTTTCCTTATTATTTATTTTTTTTGCTATTACAGCGTAATGGTATCGGTTACCGTTGCGGAAAGCAGACGGATGCTGTCTACCTTATTGTTGGTCGCAAAGCCCTGCATACCGATATAGCCTGCATTTAAGTAGGGAGTATCGGAATCCTGCACAACGATAATGTTGGTATCGTTTACGCATACACGGAATTCGATGGAGGGCTTACCGCCGATTTCCACCTCTTCGATGCTCATCTTTACGTTGATGGTCTGATTCGCGTCGTTCAGAAGAGCGATTACGGGGCCGGGGAGCTTGGTGCCCTGACCGTTCAGCCAGATCTGTGAGCCGTCGTTCCACTTATGAATCTGCACGTAGCCGTCGAAGGTAATCAGCATGGAATAGCCGTTGGTATTCTGACCGGTTTTTTTATTGCCCCAGATGGAAACATCGGTGGAGCTTTCGGGCACGCAACGGAGCCAGAACATCGTCCATTCGCCGTTGGAAACCTGATTGTAGCTGTATTCCATCTGCACGTTGCCGAAGATTTTGTTTTTATAAACTGCCTGATACTCGGTAACGCCTGCCTGAGGCTCCTCGGGGTTATCCTTCGAGGTAAATACATAGCCCTTGCTATCCTTTTCGTAGCTGAAGATACGCTCTCTGCCCACCCAGTTTGCTTCAAAGTTTTCTAAAAGATTGAGCGTACCGGTGGTAAACTGTTCTACATCGGGGCTATCGTAGATGGAAAGGCCAAGAGGCTCGGGTGCAACATAGCTTGCGTCTGCGCTATCTCTTGCGCCGACAACCATGCCGCCTGCGCCCATATACGAAAGGGTGATTGCGCCGCCGCCCAGATATGCATCACTGCTGTCGGTTACGTTTAACATTTCCTTACCGCCAACGTACACAACGATAGAAATGCTGCTGCCGTTTTCGGTAACGCTGATTTTTACGGAGGTGAGTCTGGAAGCAAGCGCGATGGGTACGGATGCCGAGGACTTGCTGCCCGAAAGCAGGCTTTCTGCGCCGTCCGTCCACTTTTTCACGTACATCTTGCTGTCGTTTGCAAACTCTAAGGTATACATATAGCTGCCTTCGTCGTAGCAGAAGGCTTTGAGGTCCTCAGACTGATTGTTGAAGCCAACGTATGCGGTGGTATCTTTGTTGATCTGCACCTTCAGCTTCAGCTCGATGTCACCCGTGCTCATACCAACGGTGTTATAGGTGATAACGTTATTGGATTTTTCGCGGAAGGTGACAAATTTGTTCTGCTCATCAAAAACGGGGTTCTGCTTTTGCAGACCAAGCCAGCCGCTTGCATTTGCAAGGGCGTCGTTGAAGTTGAAGCTTTCCTGCGTGGGCACGGTGATTTCTCCGCCCGTGGAGCCTGCGGGAGGCGTGGGAGGATTGGGATTATCCGTGTTGTCGTTGCAGGCAAAAAGGCCCACAGCCATCAGCAATACCAAAAGAATACTCAGTAATTTTTTCATATTTTCTCCTTAAAAAAAGGGGGGCGTGAAGCAAACGGAACCATCCGCTTCTTATACACGCCCCTTGTTCTTATTGATTGATCAGTTGTTTACCTTCTTGCCAAAGAGCAGAACAAGCGCTGCAAGAGCCGCCATTACA
The DNA here is from genome assembly GCA_017407365.1 of Clostridia bacterium. GTDB lineage: Bacteria > Bacillota > Clostridia > Christensenellales > HGM11417 > RGIG2219. Next base: position 10,695 of record JAFQWR010000217.1, on the reverse strand, counting down.
AATAACACCTCGGTGCCGACAGATGCCACACAAAGGGGCTTAGCCTCTTCAAGCACGGGGATTTCTTCCGTCTGCTGATCCTTGCAATGCTCGCATTCGTATACGATTTCGCCGGGATTGTCGAAGGTTGCTTCCGTTCTGGAGATTTCTACGTAATTGTGCTCGAGCTGCTCGGTAATATCGCGGTTTTCGGTTGCGTCGCAGTTCGTGCATTCATATACGGTGTGGCCGCCTGCCGTGCAGGAGGGCTCTACTACCTCGCCTGCTACGAAGTTGTGCTCTAATGCGTCGACATAGCTGTCTACGTAGCTGTCGTTGCAGCCGCCGCAGGTGTGCGTAGTGTAGCCCTTTTCGCCACACTTGGGCTCGGTTACCACTGCCTCGTAGCTGTGGCCGGTTTCCTCGGTGAAGTCAGCCTGATAGCTATCGTTACAGGTGGAGCAGGTATACGTGGTGTAGCCGCCGGAGATACAGCCGGGCTCGGTTACCACTGCATCGTAGCTGTGACCGGTTGCTTCCGTTTCGTTGGTAATAACCATCTTTTTGCAATCTGCACAAACCTGCTCGGTGTAGCCACCCTCGGTGCAGGTGGGGCCTACAACGTTGGGCTCGCCGTATGCGTGTGCGGTGCCCTCGGGTGCGGTTACCTTATAGCGTACGGTGCCGTCGTTTACGTTGTTCATATAGAACTCGGTATGCTCGGTGAGATAAACGGGGTTGCTGTTGTCGATAATCTTAAAGAATGCGCCGCCGTCTACAGAGAAGCCTGCGTGTACGTTGCCCTTTTCGTCGTCAAAGGCGTACATTCTGATGTTGTGGCTGTTTCTGTCGAAGATGTTTACATCAAGGGTGGTGAGGATTACGGGGCTGTCTGCCCATTTTTCGCTTGCATCGTAGAACTTAAAGGTGGTGCCATTCAGCCAAACGATGTAGCCGCCCGTCATATCCCAGATGTTGCCGCCGTTTCTTGCTCTCATAGCAAAGAACATGGAGTTACCCTCGGTTACGGTGATGTCAAAGGTGACAGCCGTGAGGCTTGCAGAGAAGCTCATCAGGCAGCCGTTGGAAAGAACGTAGCCGTTTTCGATCGTATTGAAGTAGTTGTTGCCAACGCTGTCGTAGTTGTAGTCGGGACGGATTGCACCGCTCTTGATCAGCTCTTCCAGGTTGGTGTATTCGCCGGTATATTCCTTTTCGGTTGCAGCAGGCTCGCCGACCATATAAACGAAGGGGCCGTTTGCACTCATGGAAAGCTCGGTGTTTTCTACGGGAATGGGATCACCCTCAAAAGGCAGGGTTAACGATTCGCTGTTAATCGAGAAGGTTAAGGAGTTGCCGCTTACTGCAAAGGATATTGCATGGGTATTGCCGTCGAAGATGTTCGTGCTTGCGGTTACCTTTTCGGCAAGAAGCGCTTCTTCCCAGTTAGATTTGGAGCCGTCAATCTTGTAAAGACCAACCACCTTGTTCTGCACGAATGCAAAGTAACCGGTGGAAGCCCAGGGAACACTGTACTGCGCAACATGCAGACCAACGAACAGCATACTCTGACCGCTGTCCTTCTTTGCGGTGAAGTGGAACTGCACGCTGTCTACTTCATCATTGTAGTAGAAGTTGCCGTCTTCCCACGAGGAGATCTGATTGTTTGCAATATTCAGTCTTTCTGCGCCCGGATGATAGGGTGCGGGGAGCAGCTTGTTGGGATTTTGCAGCATAATCTCTTCGGTAAGAGCAATGCCGTCTGCAGCTGCATAGTTGTTACCAACGGTAACAAAACCAAAAGATAGCACAGCGAGTGCCATAACAAGAACTAAGCTTGCAAGGGTAAATTTTTTCATACTTTTCCTCCATTCAATTTGTCAAGAAGCCTTGACCTTAGTAATAGTATAACACGAGATTTTAATTCTGTCAATATTTATTTTTTTATTTGGTTATTCTTTTTTTTGGTATGATTTTATTTTTTTGGTACTTATTTTATATCGCATATCTTTTTTTCGTAAAACCTATGCGCGCAGGTCGCTCTTTAAGGCAAATGGGTAATGCCTTTCCGCCTTACGGGCATAAAAAAAACGACACTCTGCGATGCAGAATGTCGGGGTGAAAAAACGGTGTTTCTGTTTTAACCTCTGTCTGAGAGGCTTATGAAGCCGCACTTAGGTTTATGAATACCCAAAAGGTTAACGATGGGATATAGTGCCGCTTGTATAAAAGCCTATCCTATCCAGCGGATTTCCTTACCCGAGGCAACCTCAAAGTGGTATCTGGCGATGCCGAGATCCATTTTGGTATAAAAGCCCACGCCCGCCCTTGCACGGACAGAGCCATCCGGCATAAGTGTGAAGGTGAATTTTTGCTGATTCATCGCGGTGGGAGCAAGAAGCGCACCCTCCACCCCTGCACGGAACCAATCGGGGCTTTGCGGCGTGATATTGCTGACCTCCTCTGCGCTCTTGCTTTTACGGGGCAAGCCACGCAGCTTGCCGTAGCCAACAGAGATGACCACCGCAAGCTTTTCGCCCTTTTGCACGGTGAATGCCTGCGGAATTTTTTTGTAGGTAAGCGCAACCCAGCAGGTATGAAGCCCCAGCTGCTGAGCGTAAAGCACCAGCCTTTCGCCGTAGTAGCCCGTTTTCTCCTGCAATTGCGTATCGTTTTTGCCCACTAAGGCAATATAATTATTTACGCCGCTGAATTTGCCGTAGCGAGCCATGGCACAATCGAACGCCTTGGGCTCGTTTAACACCAGCTGTATGTGCAGACCGCTTTCTTCGTTGATACGGGAAATCTCCTGCTGTAAAAGCGCAAGTGTTTCACCCTCGATGGGGGTATCCTTATATCTGCGTACGCTGTGACGGCAACGCATTGCCTCCATAATATCCATCATATTGCTAACCTCTCACCTTGGGTAGCGTGCAGCTTTGCCGCCCTCCCCGTTTTATTTCCCCTGAATGCCGCGCACAGCAAAAAAACCTGCCGCATCAGCCGACAATGCCCGTGATAAAAATTTCCAGACCGATCAGAATCAGGATGGCGCCGCCCAGCACGGACGCCTTACCCGCAAACGCCGTGCCGAATTTTTTGCCGAGGCTTACGCCCAGGTAGCACAGCACGAAGGTGACTGCGCCAATCAGCAGACAGCAGACAAGTGCCATAACAAAATTGTATTCCGCAATGGTAAAGCCTACGGAAAGTGCGTCAATCGAGGTTGCCACACCCTGCACCAGCAACGTGCCAAGACCTAAAATCTGAGCAGGTGCCTCCGTTTCCTTTTTGTGCAGACCCTCGTACAGCATTTTGCCGCCGATGAAGCACAAAAGCACAAGCGCAATCCACGGAATGAGCTTCTGAAAATCGGAAAACAGCTGTGCAACGGTATGCACGCAGACCCAGCCGAGCAGGGGCATGAAAAGCTGGAAGCAGGAAAAAACACCCGCAACCAACGCCATCTTGCGCCTTTTCATATTCGTTTCGCTCAATCCGCTTACAAGCGCCACCGAAAAGGCGTCCATCGCAAGCCCCACACCAAGCAAAAGGCTGTTCAGAAAAAACATTACGCTCCATTCCATAACAAATCACTTCTCCGCAAAAAAAAGAGCACGGCTTAACCTCGAAGCCATACCCTTTAAGGGGAATACAGACTACTACGTATAAGCTCAGAAAAAGGTTATACGTGAGTCTCGCTCATTAAAGCAAGCCAGGCAAATATGCCAGTATGTTGACTTGCTACGCCATAGATGCAGGCGCGCGCTACTCCCTCACAAATTATTTTCATTATAACACAAAGCGCATAAGTCTGTCAAGTGCATAAATGCCGGGCACTGCTCTTTTTACTCTTGCACCCTTGCTGAAAAAACCGCCTCGGGCAAAAAAAGAGAAGTGCTTTTGGTGTGAGATTCTTGGCGGAGCATTTCCGCTTTGACAAAAGAGCAAGCATCGCACTTGAACGGACAAACGCAAATATAGGCTAAGCACAAGCCCTTATTACAAACAAAAAGAGCAAGCACACAAGAGAAAAAAACGGAATGCTTGCTCTATTTTCTGTCAGTGATGCTTTTCTTATTCCGCGGCTTCGTCATTCTGCTTGGGCGCAGGCTTACCTTTACGCTTCATTAACAGCGCGACGTTGAAAACCGCAAGCAATACAAGCACAATGCCCATCGTAATCAGCACCTCGGTTAAGCCGCCCTTGGCGTAGCCCACAAGCAAAAGAATGGGGAAGCCAAAGCACATGGCGGGTACCGTTTGCAGAACGAGGTTGTTGGAGGCAGGCGTTTCAAACAGGGGATCGATTTCCCTCAGCAGAATCACGCCCGTGGATGCCGTGCCCGTAAGCATACCGAACAGCGAGCTCATTGCCTCGTAGCGGTATTCGGGATACAGCCGCTTGCACATAATATTGAGGTACACAAAGGTAACCACGGTGCCTGCAACCGAAAGCAACACAATGGGCAGCCACAGATTGGCAACGTGCTCAAACTCAATTGCCGCAACGCCTGCCAAAATCATCAGGTCGAATACCGTGCCGCTGATGCGGTTCAGCATAAAGTTGCTGGTGTAGTTGCGCGTCATGATCTTTGCCTTTTTGAAGCCCTTCATGCACACCTTAATCAGAATGGCAAACAGGGTGCCGAACAGGAAGTTAAAGCCCCAGATCAAGGGCTTTACCGTGTTGATACCAAAATTACCCAGATATCCCTTATCGAGGAAATAGGTAATGCCTGCCATAAACAGATAGGTAAAGAAGTACGCCATCACCACGATTGCGATGTTGACGGTAAGCTTATCTACCGATTCCGACAGAGGAATGTCGTTGGGGTTGGAGATTTCCTCACTGGTGCTGAAGGTATCCTTCATCTTCTCGGAAACGTCCTTCAGCTTGCCCTGACGCTTTAACACGTTGAGGAACAGCACGCCAACGATGCAGGCAACCAGAAAGCCGATTGCCGCAAGCGTCAGACCAAAGCTTCTGCCACCGACAAAGCCGGCATCCTCGTATACGCCGCCGAAATTCAGCGCCTGCCCGGGGCCCTGACCGAAGCCAAGCATCATCAGAAGACCTGAGGCGGGCATCACCTGCGGAAGCACAAGCGAAAGACCTGCGGTAATGGCAAGCCCCACGAAGCCCTGCACCATATAGGTGCTGACAACGAGCGCACCCGTTTTAACCACCACGGGCGCACGGCGCTCTGTTTTTTTGAAATTGTTTTCCTTCAGCGCAAGCGCAATAAAGCCGAGCGCAAGGCAATGGTATGCAACGCCCTCCATAAAGGAGTTGTTGATATACTGATCCACACCGGGAATCAGCTTACAAAGCAAAACCAAAAGCCCGCCCACAACCGAGCTGGGCAAAAGCGAGCGGCTGATAAACGGCACCTTTCTGCGCAAGGTGTTGCCGATTAAAAGTGCGGTGACCAGAATGCCGATTTGCACAATCGACTCCCAGAACGAATAGCTCCAAGTATCCATATACGCCTCCTGTTACCGTTCTTGAAAAAAGAACGGACGTTCATGCCCTGTGTCATCACGGGCATACTCTTCTGCTTGTACCCTTCAAATTTCCTCTGCCCCTTCCGCAAAGGGAATTTTCCGTTTTATCCACCCGTGCAGGTGCTACTCAGCACCTCAAACAGATGCAGGTATTTGACGGCATTGAAGCGCTTGTCGCCCTTCAGCTGAAAGACTCTTCCGTCCTTTGTATAAATGCGCAGCTTACGCTTGCCTACCGCGGTTACAGCCTCTGTCTGCGAAAAGGGAATTTTGCTTTCTCCCCTTGCGGCAAACAGAATACCGCGCTTATCTGCATATAAGGTACCCTTGCCGATTCTGCGCTTTTTACTGCGCCCCAACAGCTCAAACATCTGCACACCGTAGTCGGCAAGAAGCATACGCGTTCTGCGCGAGCGCCTGATGTATTTTGCAAATGCCTCTCTCTGTGCGGCAAACCACTCTTTTACCGTAGAAAAGGGCAGATTGCCCTTGATGGGCTTAAAGCGCAAGTCCTCGGTGTATTCCGCACGAAGCTGACACTTGGTGCAGACAATTTCCTTCCGGTTGGAGGTCAAGGTATGGAAGCTTCCGCATTGCGGACAGTAGTACAGCGCACGCTCCAAATATTCTGCACGCCTTGCGTAGCGGAACGCCTGCCCCTTTTCCTGCCCGTTTTTTAAGGCGGACACAATCAGCTCCTGCACCTCCTCAGCGGACATCCGCTTCATCTCCTCCACAGAAACGGTGCGTACAATCTCTACGTAGAGCTTACCCCTGCGCACACCTCTGCCCCAACGGGGCTCAGCGCCGTAGCCTCCCCTGACGTTGAGTAGCACAAGGGGCGCATTTGCCACCTTTGCAAGCTTGCAGGTGGAGGGGTCTATCTGCCAGTTGTCACCCGAAAGGCTTCTGTTACCCTCGGGAAAGATACCCACGGAGCCACCCTCTTTAAGCACACGGCAGGTAAGACGCACCGCATTGAGGTCGCTTTTTGATTTGCTTTTGGGAATGGGAGCAACCAGCCAGCTGAGCGCGGGCGAGATGATCGGCTTATTGAACAGATCGTCTGACGCCATCCAATACACGGGCGTTTTGCACAGCGAGGAAATCAGCACGGGGTCGAGCGTCATCTGATGGTTTGCCATAATGAGGCAGGGCTCGGGAAGCTCTAAAAATTTGTTTTCGGGAAGCACAAGCCCATATTTCAGCCGCAGATGCAAGCGGAAAAACGGGCGAAGCAGGGTAAGCACCGCCTTATGGCGCTTTTTCACCCACGTGCTTTTTTGGGGCTCCGCCTTTACGGGCGCTTTTTCCGCCTCTTTTCTGACCTCGGGCAGCCTTTTTCCTTTATTTCGTTTGTTTTTACCTGATGCGCTCATACGCTTCCTTTCTCTCGGTTTATTTTCCTGTCAAAGAGCGTTTGCCCTTTTGCCTTTGCCACTATGTATATCTATTATATTATTTTTTTGGATATTATTCAAATAAAAAGCCGCTCTACCCGCAACAATTCATAAATTTTTCACTTAGAGAAAGACTTTTTTTATCGTTTGTTACCGCTTCCGGCAACCGAAAGCGGTTGCAAGGCACGCTTTGTTACAGTACGGTACGACAAAAAAGCGCTTTTCCTTTACACTTTCGCTAAAAATTCACACAGTATTCACAGAATCTGATTGCATTATGCAAGTGAATACTATATAATGTAACTAACACCGTTAGATATTTTTCTGAGGTAGATTATGAACCAAAGCAAGGCAGAAGCCTTATACGACGCATTGACAAACGCAAACACCAAACGGCTGGTTGAGGCTTTTTACGAGGGCTTCAACGGCAGATACGGTATTTTGCATCTGCTCAGCGAAAGCGGCGGCACGCTTTCGGCAGGAGAAATTGCCGAAAAGCAGCAGCTCTCCACCGCCAGAATCGCAGCCGTCCTCTCTTCTCTGCAAAGGGGTGGCTACGTAAAGCGCAGCAAATGCTGCATCGACGGAAGAAGAACACTTGTTACCATCACCGAAAAGGGGAAGGCCTTTTTACCCGAGCACAAAAAAGAGGTCATCGGGCGCATACAGCAGACGCTCTCGGCACTGAGCGACGGGGAGCAGGAGCAATTTTGCCGCCTGCTGTTTCAGCTGTTGGCTTAGCGCTCTGCCCTGCACGGGAAAGGGCGATTAAAAAAAATTCATCTGAAAGAGGTAAAAATAATGCTGCAATTAAAGGCTATTACAAAGGACTATACGGTTGCCGATACCAAGGTCCACGCACTGAGAGGAGTGGACCTGCATTTCCGTCCCAACGAATTCGTATCCATATTGGGGCCGTCGGGCTGCGGAAAAACCACACTTCTGAATATCGTGGGCGGTCTGGACCACTACACGACGGGCGATTTGCTGATTGACGGCGTAAGCACCAAAAACTACACCGACCGCGATTGGGATACCTACCGCAACTACCGCATCGGGTTTATCTTTCAGAGCTACAATCTGATTCCGCACCAGACGGTGCTGGAAAACGTGGAGCTTGCCTTGAACATTTCGGGCGTGGAAAAGCAGGAGCGCATTGCACGCGCCAAGGAGGCATTGGATAAGGTTGGCTTAAAGGGGCAGTACAACAAGCGACCCAATCAGCTTTCGGGCGGGCAGTGTCAGCGTGTTGCCATTGCAAGAGCGCTTGTCAACGACCCCGAAATTCTGCTTGCAGACGAGCCCACGGGCGCACTCGACACCGAGACAAGCGAGCAGATTATGGATCTGATCAAGGAAATTTCGCAGGAATGTCTGGTTATTATGGTAACCCACAACCCCGAAATTGCGGAAAAATATTCCACGCGCATCATCCGTCTGTTAGACGGTCTGGTCACGTCAGATTCTCATCCCTACGACGGAAGGGAAGAGCAGGAAAAGCCCGTGAAGAAAAAGAAAAAGGAGATCACCAAAAAATCCAAGCTCTCCTTCTGGTCTGCCTTCCGCCTTTCGGCACGAAACCTGCGCTCCAAATTCAAGCGGACGGCACTCGTTTGCCTCGCAGGCTCCATCGGCATCGTGGGCATTGCCACCGTGCTTGCCATATCCGCAGGCGTGCACGCCTACATCGACAATATGCAGAACGATATGCTTTCGGGCAATCCCATTTCTGTCAGCGAGGAGGCGCTCAACATCAATTCGATGATGCTGGAAATGCCCACCACCACCAAGAAGGAGGCGGTGAAGCATTCGGTGAAAAAGGGGCAGATAGACGTATATTCTATGGTCGCCTATATGATTTCACGAAGCAAGGACCTCACCTCACTTGCCGTAACCAACAAAATTACGGACGAATATATCGAATATCTTACCTCAATGCCAAAGGAATATTACGCCGCGCTGGCAACCTACTACGGCATAGACGTCACCAACAACATATACACGGACTTCACCTTCGATAAGGGAAGCGGTGAGCAGACACAAAACTATTCGCTTGCGGCGGCGTTGCAGATATACACCAGCCTGCTGAACGAAACGGAATACCGACAGTTTTCCTCGTATATCGAAACACTCTCCTCTCCTCTGATGCAGGCACCGAACAACCCCGACTTCATCCTTTCGCAATACGATATTCTTTCTGACCCGAGCACAAGCAAGGTGGCAACCGAGGCAAACGAAATTATGATTGTGGTGAGCAGCGACCACCGCCTCACCGACCTTACCTTAGCGCAGCTTGGATATTTTACGCAAAAGCAGTTTCTGAACATCATCAACAAGGCGGCAAACAGCGAAAGCTACGATGAATCGCTGCTCAAAAACACCTTTACCTACGACGAGCTTCTGGGCAAAACATTTACCTACTACCCCAACAACACCGTATACACCCCCACGGGAAACGGCCTGACGCCCTTTTCGTACAGCCCCATTGCGGGCGAGGATTGGAGCAGTGTGGGCTACGACTTAAAGGTAACCGCCATCCTCTGCCCCAAAAAGGAAATCTCTTACGGCTGTCTTTCGAGCGGCTTCTACTATACCGAGGCATTTGCACACAAATACCTTGCAGACAATATGAAATCGCGTATTGCAAGCTACCTCAGAGATACCGCAGACCCCACCGCCACTAACCCCAGCTTCACCTGTATGGAATTCAACGGCGTGGCGCAGGGCATCACCTATAAGTACGATTTTTCGCTTGATGGCACCGAGCATAAAAACGTAACCGGCTTTGTGGGCGGTATGGCGCAGACCTCTATTTTGGGTTCGCTGATGGGGCAATCGATGCCCGCCTACTACACCCTTTCGCTCCGTAGCCTTGGCGGCATTGACATTCCCTCGCAGATCAACATCTACCCCACCGACTTCACCTTGAAGGATTCGGTTACCGCCTATCTGGACGAGTGGAACGGAGAGAAAGACCTTATCATCGGCGGCGTAACGGTGCGCGCAGACGAGCGCGACGAGGTGATATACAACGATATGCTTTCGCTCGTAATCTCCGTGATCAACACGCTGATTGATATGGTAACCATTGCGCTGATTATCTTCACCGCACTTTCGCTCGTGGTTTCCACCGTGATGATTGCCATTATCACCTACGTTTCCGTTATCGAACGTGTTAAGGAGATTGGCGTTATCCGCTCGCTTGGCGGCAGAAAGCGCGACGTTTCCTTCCTGTTCAATGCAGAAACCTTTATCATAGGCGGCATTGCAGGCGTGGTTGGCATCGTCATCACCTATCTGCTTTCCGCAATACTCAATCTGATTGTAGGCTCGCTTTCGGGCATCTACACCATTGCCTCGCTTCCCGTGCTTACGGCACTTCTGATGATTGCTTTAAGCATCGTGCTTACCAGCATCTCGGGCATCATTCCTGCGAATATCGCGGCAAAGAAGGACCCCGTAGACGCCCTCAGAACGGAATAAGAAAAGCTTCATTTCAACGAAACGCCCAACGCAGACAAACGCCTGCTGTGGGCGTTTTTGCTTATTACACAAGCCGTTATACCCGCGCCCGACTTCTTCTTCGCATACGCATAACCACCCCGATTTGCCTCGTTTTAAGCCCTTAAAAAGCACGCACCGTTAAAGAGTATGCCTTTTCAGCAGAAAAAGCCCCTTTTTATTCAGCCAAAACGGACAAACGAAAACCGCCTCCTCCCTGAGGGAAGAGGCGGTATTTTTTACGCCGCTTTCGGCTTAGCCTATGCGATTAGTCCTTGCGCTTTCTTGCCGCTACCACTGCAGCTGC
>JAFQWR010000216.1 GCA_017407365.1 Clostridia bacterium | reverse complement strand
CAGAATTTGATGGGCTTGCCCATGACGGCACGGATGGAAAGCGTTGCGCCGCCGCGCGTATCGCCATCCAGCTTACTCATCACCACGCCCGTTACGCTCAAGCGCTCGTCAAAGGTTTTGGCTACGTTTACAGCCTCCTGACCGGTCATGGCGTCTACCGTGAGCAGAATATCGGTGGGAGAAACTGCGGCAGAGATCTTTTCCAGCTCCTGCATCAGATTTTCATCAATCTGCAAACGGCCTGCAGTATCGATCACCACAAGATCGAAGCCCATTTTGCGTGCGTGCTCTACGCCTGCCTGCGCAATTTTTACGGCATCCTTCTGCCCCATTTCGAACACTTCTACGCCAACGCTGTTGCCCACAACCTGCAACTGATGGATTGCCGCAGGGCGGTATACGTCGCACGCAACAAGCAGAACCTTTTTGCCCGCCTTCTTAAAGTGCATACCGAGCTTACCGCAGAGGGTGGTTTTACCGGCACCCTGCAAGCCGCACATCATAACGATCTGCGGAGGCTTGTCTGCCGCGTTGAGCTTTTCGTTGGTAGAGCCCATCAGAGCGGTGAGCTCTTCGTTTACGATTTTTACTACCTGCTGTGCGGGAGTCAGCGATTTTAAGATCTCCTGACCGAGCGCCTTTTCGCTTACCTTTGCAATAAAATCCTTTGCAACGGCAAGATTGACGTCTGCTTCGAGCAGAGCAATACGCACCTCGCGCATGGCCTGCTTGATTTCAAGCTCAGTCAGTGCGCCCCTTTTGCTCATTTTAGAAAAAATATGATTTAAGCGATCGGATAACCCCGAAAAAACACCCATTTGGTTATTCCTCTGTTATTGCAATAATACGGCTCAGAGCCTCATGCGCCTCACCCTCTGCCTGATTCAGGCAGCTGCTTGCAAGGCTGCGGATTTTGGTAAGCTTGCTGTATACGCACAGTGCACCCTCAAGCTTTAACAGCTGAGCCTTTCCTGCGGCAAGACAATCGTGCACCGATTGCCGACCGATGCCAAAGCAATCGGCGATTTCGGCAAGTGACTGATTCTGGTGAAAATACATCTGCATGACCTCTTGCTGACGCTCGGTGAGCATTTCGCCGTAGACAGCAAGCAATTCGGCAAGATAAATCTCTTCCTGCAGGTGCATCGTTTGTTCCTCCGCAAAAGGTGTAAGGGTATTTTACCATACACCGCCACCGCTTGTCAACCGTTTTTGCGTGATTTTCGATTTTTTCTGCTTGCGCATATAAAAAGCCCGTCGGCAAATGCTGCCAACGGACCTTTTGCTGTCTTTATCAATCATTATCCCCGTCATCCGGCTCCTTGGGCGTATCTTCCCCTGCCTCTGCAAGAATATCCTTTACCTCCAAAAGCAGCTCCTCTACCTCGGCTCGCATCTCTTCCTCCGTTTTTCCCTCGCAGGAAGACTCTTCCGCCTTGGCACGAAGCGGCTTTTCGGGCGCAAACATAATGGGGATGATTTTTTTGAGCGCAGGCCTTGTCTGACGGAAATGCGCAAGCAGAATGAGCAAGGTGCCGATGATTGCCTGAAGCATACACCAGAACTGCGAGGGCGTCATAAAGCCAAGCAGCTGACCGCGCGGATCGTCACGGAAGAATTCCAGCACGAAGCGCCAGATTCCGTAAGCAACGCAGTAGATGGCGAGGTTGCCGTTTTTCTGACGGATATTGCGCACCACCAAAATAAGACACAGCGCAAACAGGAACATTGCCTCAAACAGCTGTGTGGGCACACGCGCCTGCCCGTAGGGCTTGACGTCGGGGAACACCACGCCGTACCATGCATCCGTTTCTCTGCCGTAGCAGCAGCCGCCCATAAAGCAGCCAATCCGCCCGAAGCCGTGCGCACAGGTAATTACGGCGGGAGCGATTTCCGCAACCAGCCAGAACTCCTCTCTCAGCTTTTTGGGCACAACGGTGTTAAGACCGAGCAGAAACACAGCCACACCGCCAATCAGTCCGCCCATAAAGGTCATACCCATAAACTTAAAATCACGGAAGCCGTTTTCAATCCAATTGTAGACAGACTGAAACAGCTGTGCAGAATATAAGCCGATGACCACGGAAACGAGCCCGAGAACGGAATACCATTTTACCGCCTCACTGCTCAGTCCGCGTTTTTTTGCCAGACGGTCAAAAACCAGTAAAACGCCGAGGATAACACCCAGACAAAGACAAAGCTCATAGTAGGAAAAGGCAAATACCGTTTTACCCTCTGCGTTTTTCCAGTTGATGAGATAGGTGCTGAAGCCAAAATCCCACGTTACATTGCCGCATTGTGCGGCGAGCCAAGCAAACATATCTTACTCCTTTACCGTACAGGAAGAAAATCAGGCGCGAAGGGTTACACCGAGCTCTCGCTCCAGCGCCTTTAACAGACGGGCGATTGCCTCGTCAATCTCCTCTACCTTCAGCGT
>JAFQWR010000215.1 GCA_017407365.1 Clostridia bacterium | reverse complement strand
GCGATATGGAGGATCAGCTGCTTGACAGCATGGACATCGAGCGTGAAAGAGGCATTACCATTAAGCTGACCCCCGTGCGGATGTTTTATACGCATACCGACGGAGAGGAATACGTGCTTAACCTGATTGATACCCCCGGTCACGTGGACTTTTCGTACGAGGTTTCCCGCTCGCTTGCCGCCTGCGAGGGCGCAATTCTTGTGGTGGATGCCTCTCAGGGTGTGGAGGCACAGACGCTTGCCAACGTATATCTTGCGCTGGAAAACAACCTCGAAATCATCCCCGTGCTGAACAAGGTGGATCTGCCCTCTGCCGACCCCGATGCCGTTAAGGCGGAAATCGAGGAGGTCATCGGGCTCCCCTGCGACGGCGCTCCCCTCGTTTCTGCCAAGGAGGGTAAAAACATTGCGGACGTTCTTGCGGCGGTGGTAGAGCGCATTCCCGCACCTGCGGACGCCGTGGACGAGCCCTTGAAGGCGCTGATTTTTGATAGCGTATACGATAACTACAAGGGCGCCGTCTGTCTTGTGCGCCTGTTTGGCGGAAGTGTAAAAATCGGCAGTAAAATCAAGATGATGTCCACCGGCAAGGAATTTGAGGTCACCGAGGTGGGTGTATTTGCGCCCGGTATGCTGCCGGTAGAGCAGCTTCGTGCAGGTGACGTAGGCTACGTGTGTGCAAGCATCAAAACGGTGAAGGACGCACACGTGGGTGATACCATCACCTCGGCAGAGCGGTCTGCCACAGAGGCGCTTCCCGGCTACAAAAAGGTGCTGCCCATGGTTTTCTCGGGCGTGTATCCCGTAGACGGCTCCCGTTATAACGACTTAAAGGACGCCTTGGAAAAGCTAAACCTGAACGACGCCTCGCTCGTTTTTGAGCCCGACGTATCCAATGCGCTCGGCTTTGGCTTCCGTTGCGGCTTTTTGGGGCTTTTGCATATGGAGATCATTCAGGAGCGCATCGAGCGTGAGTTTGATCTGGACATCATCACCACTGCACCCTCGGTATCCTACCGTGTCACCAGAACGGACGGCGAGGTGGTGCAGGTGGATAACCCCACGCATCTTCCCAGCCCCTCCGAAATTGCAGAGATGGAGGAGCCCATGGTAAAGGCGGATATCTACACGCCCCCCGACTACGTGGGTGCCATCATGGACCTCTGCGCCGAAAAGCGCGGCGACTTCAAGGATATGCAGTATCTGGATAAAAGCCGTGTGGCGTTGCACTACCGCATTCCTCTGAACGAAATCGTATACGACTTCTTCGATAGCTTAAAAAGCCGTACGCGCGGCTACGCAAGCCTCGACTACGAGCTGGACGGCTACGATAAGAGCAACCTTGTAAAGCTGGATATTCTGCTCAACGGAGAGCCCTGCGATGCGCTCAGCATCATCGTGCATGCGGATAAGGCGTATGCAAGAGGTCGCTCGCTCGCCGAAAGGCTGAAGGAGGTTATTCCCCGTCAGCTGTTTGAAATCCCCGTGCAGGCGTGCATCGGCGGTAAGGTCATCGCAAGAGAAACGGTTAAGGCGCTCCGTAAGGACGTGCTTGCCAAGTGCTACGGCGGTGACATCACACGTAAAAAGAAGCTTCTGGAAAAGCAGAAGGAGGGTAAAAAGCGTATGCGCCAGGTAGGCTCGGTAGAAATTCCCTCCGAGGCATTTACCACCATTCTCAAAATATAATGAAGCCGCTATCGCTCTATTTTCATTTGCCCTTTTGTCTTTCCAGGTGCAGCTACTGCAGCTTTTGCTCGCAGACCGACCTTGGCTTGACAGAGCCCTACGTTCGTGCGCTTGTGCGTGAGATACGTGCGGTGGGGCGCAGGCTGAAAAATCACCGTGTCATCACCGTATATTTTGGCGGCGGCACGCCCTCGCTCGTCGGGGCGGAGCGCATTGCTCTGCTTCTTGCAGAGGTAAAGAATGCCTTTTGCTGTGACGGGCAGATGGAAATTTCCTTGGAATGTAACCCTGCCACCGTTGGGGAAGGCAACGCCTCTCAGTTTGTTCAGGCAGGGGTAAACCGCTTTTCCGTCGGCTTGCAGTCGGCGGAGGATACCACCCTGAAATTGCTTGGCAGAGCGCACACCTCTGTGGATTTTACGGACACCGTTCGTGCGCTCAGGCGTGCAGGCGCTGTGAATATCAGTGCAGATTTGATCATCGGGCTTCCTTCCGAAACGGGGGAAACGCTTGTAAAATCGGCAGATTTCGCCCTTAAAACGGGTGTCACCCATCTGTCTGCCTACGGGTTGTCGGTAGAAGAGGGCACAAAGCTGTACCAATCGGGGTACCGTGTAGACGAGGATTTATGCGCCGACGGCTACCGTATGCTTGTGGAATATCTGAAGGCACGGGGCTTTATGCGCTACGAAATCAGCAACTTTTCTCTGCCCGGCAAGGAGTGCAGGCACAACCAAAGCTACTGGAATCTGACCGATTACTACGGCTTTGGCGCAAGCGCGCATTCCCTGCTTTCAAGGCGGCGTTTTTTTCACTCAGACGACGTTTCGGGCTACATCGCCTCTCCGTTTGCGCTGGTCAGCGAGGAGAAGCTGAGCGCAGAGGAAGAGGAGCAGGAGCTTCTGATGCTTGGTCTCCGCACGGAATCCGGTGTTTCCGTATCGGAGCTGAAAAGCCGCTTTGGCTGTGATTTTATGCAAAAATACGGGGAAAGAGCAAGGGCTCTCGCCCCCTATCTTATTATAGACGGCGACCGTGTACGCTTCAGCGACGAGGGCTTTTACCTGAGCAACGCTCTGCTTGCACGGCTGCTGTAAGGGAGAAAAAATGGCAAAGTATATTGGCTTGGATATTGGCGGCACCAAATGCGCCGCTGTCATCGGCTCGCTGTCAGACAGCGTACAGATTGAGGATAAAATCCAATTCCCCACCGCAGGCAAAACACCCGACGAGATTCTTGCGCTGTATTCTGCATTCATTCAGCAGAAGCTGGACGGCGGAGAGCAAATTGCGGGCATCGGCATTGCGTGCGGCAGTCCCTTAAACAGCAGACTTGGCATCATTCAACGTCCGCCCAGTCTGCCTCTTTGGGATAACATTCCCGTGGTGGAATATTTTGAAAGCAAATTCGGCATCAAAACCTATCTGCAAAACGACGCCAATGCGTGCGCCGTGGCGGAATGGCGCTACGGTGCGGGAAGAGGCACGCAGAATATGATCTATCTTACCTTTGGCACAGGCTTTGGCGCAGGTCTTATTTTAGACGGCAGGCTTTTTGCGGGTGCAAACGACAACGCAGGGGAAATCGGCCACGTGCGTCTTACGCCCACGGGCCCCTTGGGCTACTTCAAAAAGGGCTCGTGCGAGGGCTATTGCAGTGGCGGCGGCATCCGCAGATACGCGCTTATTCTGAAGGAAAAATGGCAAAAAAGCGGCAGAAGCTCCGCCTTTTTACAAAGCACCGCAGAGGAGGATATCACCGCAAAGACGCTGGCAGAGGGCGCACGTGCAGGTGACGCTTTCTGTAAGGCGGTCTACAAAAAAAGCGGCGAGATGCTGGGCAGGTCGCTGAGCATTCTCATCGACCTCTTTAACCCCGAGCGCATTGCCATCGGCGGTGTGTTTATGCGCAGTCACGATCTTTTGCTTTCGCACGCAAAAAGGGTGATTGCCCGTGAGGCTCTGCCCTTTGCCGCAGAGGTGTGCGAAATTGTACCTGCCGCGCTCAGCGAAAACATCGGTGATGTTTCTGCGCTTACCGTGGCAAAAGGAGATTTTCTATGAGAGATTCGGTAAAGGCTTTGTTTGAGGAGCTGTTTGTGCGCCATCCGCGGCTTGCCTGCTGTAAGGCGGATATCGCTGATTTGTTTGAGGCGTGCGCCGCCTGCTATCGCGGTGGAAATACGCTTTTTATCTGCGGCAACGGCGGAAGTGCGGCAGACAGCGAGCATATCGTTGGCGAGCTGATGAAATCCTTTCGCAAAATCCGTGCCCTGCCCGCGGGGATTGCCGAGGGCTTAGCCGCCTATGGCGAGGAGGGCGTGCGTGTGGCAAACGGCTTAGAGGGCGGGCTTCCCGCCGTTGCGCTTACCTCGCATCTTTCGCTTTCCACGGCGTTTGCAAACGACAGCGAGCCTGCGCTCACCTTTGCACAGCAGCTGTTGCAGCTTGGCAAGGCAGGCGACGCGCTGATTTGTATTTCCACGTCGGGCAGCTCCCGCAACTGCGTGTACGCCGCTATGGTGGGCAAGGTGAAGGGCTTGACCGTGCTTTCGCTCACGGGCGAAAAAGAGGGCAGGCTGAGCGAGCTTTCCTCCGTAACCGTGCGTGTGCCCGAAACGGAAACCTTTAAGGTGCAGGAGCTGCATCTGCCCGTGTATCATGCACTTTGTGCGATGCTCGAGGAGGAATTCTTTCCCGACGGAGCGGTGCGGTAAGCAGGTAAAAGCCGCTTGAAATAAACAGAAAAACCTTTTTAGGTAAAAAAGAGGAAATATTATGGTACTTTCAGATTACAAGTGCGACGTCATTGTTATTGCAGGGCAATCGAATGCGGAGGGCACAGGCAGAGGTCCCGTAGAGGTGGAATATCAGCCCACCGAAAAAATTCTTTCGCTTTCGCCCGAATTTCTCTGGCAGGATACTCCCAAGGGCGTGGTGGTCACCTACTACGATAAGCCCTATTCCTTTGGTGTGGCTGAGGTGCGTAAGGACGAAAACGGCCCCATCGGCGATTTTTCACTGACCTTTGCGGAGGAATACGTAAAGGGCGGCTACCTCAAAGAGGGCAGACATGTGCTGATTGTGCGTGCGGCAATCGGCGGAACCGGCTTTGAAAGCAAGCATTGGGATTACGGCAATGCCCAGCTGCTGAAAATGCACGAGATGATCAATCACGTGCTTTCGGCAAACGAAGAAAACAGGCTGGTTGCATTCCTTTGGCATCAGGGTGAAACGGATGCCTGCTGGAACAACGACCCCAAGCGCTATTTCGGTCAGCTGGTGGATTTGTTCACGGGCGTGCGCTTTGCGTATGACAGCCTCTGTCTGCCCGTGATTACAGGTGAGTTTGTGCAGCAGTGGATTGATAAAAACCGTGCCATCTGCGAGCCCATTCTGGCGGAAATCAGGCGTGCCTCCGAGTGCATTCCCTACGCCGCATACGTAACCACCGAAAATCTCCCCTCTAACGACGAGATTCTGGGCAACGGAGATGACATTCATTTCAGCAGACAGTCGCTTATCGAGCTTGGCAAGCGTTACTTTGCCGCGTGGAAATATATCACCGAGGAATATCAGCCCAATGCCGATTTTGCCGATACCGCATGGGATGTGATCGTTGAGGCAGGGCAATCGAATGCGGAGGGCTGCGGTGCAGGCCCCTCTGAGGAGCATTATGCCCCCAACCCCGATATTTATTATTTCAACGCCTTAAAAAGCGTAACCGTGGGCGATAACGGCTTGATTATTCAGTATTTCGATCAGCCCTATCACGTGGAGGCGGCGGCAGAGAGATACAGCAGATTCAATCAGCGCGTGGGCGATTTTGCGTTGACCTTTGCAGAGGAATACGTAAAGGGCGGCTACTTAAAAAATGGCAGGAAGGTTCTGATTGTGCGTGCGGCAATCGGCGGCACCGGCCTTTTTGGCAAGCACTGGGGCATGGAGGATCCCGTGTATCTGAAAATGCGTGAAATGATCGATTATATCTTAGCGCAGAATCCCGAAAACCGCATTGTGGGTATGCTGTGGCATCAGGGTGAGCACGATGCCTATGAGGGCAATACGCCCGAAAACTTCTACGGTAAGCTCAGTCAGCTGCTGAAAAGCGTACGGGAGGCATACGGAGGGGATTTCCCCTTTATTGCCGCAGAATTCGTGCGCGACTGGATGCTGCTCGACGAAAACCGTGCGCCTTGCCGGCTTGTGCTGAACGAAATCCGCAGGCTTTGCGAAGCTGAGCCCCGCTGTGCCTTCGTGGATTCCGAGGGGCTTTGTTCCAACCGTCAGAAGCATGGAGCTGAGGATAACATTCATTTCTGTCTGGAATCGTTGCAGAAGCTTGGCAGAAGGTATTTTGCGGCGTGGAAAACGCTTTATAAGCAGTAAAAGAATATACGGGTGCTCTCTGTAAAAGCAGGGGGCACCTTTGCATATTTACAAGCAGAAAACAGGGGGTATTTCACAGGCTTTTTTTCGCATAATCGGTAGAAAAAGGGCAAGTTTGTGAGAATTACCATTGTTTTCCGCGGGGAAACAATTTATAATTAAAGCGAACAATGATAGAATAGTGGCAAATTGTGCGAGTCAGGCACAAATCAGTATGGAGAAAGTTATTATGAAAGCACAATGGATCTGGTACGACGGAGATTATGAGCTGATGCTTCTGAATCAGTCTCTTACTCAGCGTTACGAAAGAGATGTTTTTATCCCGCCCTTCTGGCGCATGGATTATTTTCATACAAACGTAAAGTTTTCGTATGCTTTTACGCTTACGGAGGCAGAGGATATCACCGTTCTGGCGAGTGGTAAATTCAACATCATTTTAGACGATGTCAAAAATCCCACGGGTGCCTACGTGCGTGGCTTCAACGGCGTTCTTCACGTAGAGCCGGGCAGCTATCATATGACCGTTTCGGTATACAACACGCAGACGGTGCCTGCCCTTTACGTTTCGGGCAAAACGGTTTTTTCGGGTAAGGATTTTTCCGTTACCTGCAACGATTTTGTTCACGTGCAGGCAGGCTGCTGTGGCTTCACCGATCCCAACGAGCCGCCCACCTGCTTCCGCTACACCTATCAGCCCATCGAGCCCGTTTCCGAGCAGGTGCAGGGCAACACCGTGCATCTGGATTTCGGCAGGGAAACGATGGCGTATCTGCAGCTTGAAGGGCTTGCAGAGGGTAGGGCGTACGTGTATTACGGCGAATCGGAGGAGGAAAGCACAGACCGCGAAAACTGCGAGCAGACGGACGTCATCCTTCTTTCCGAAAGCAGTCGCACCCCCATTGCCAAGGCGTTCCGCTATGTCACCGTGGATTTTGAGGGAACGGCGCCGCAGCGTGTGCGTGCCGTCAGAGAGTTTGTCCCGCAGGAAAGGGTTTCCTCCTTCACCTGCGAAAACGAAACGCTGAACCGCATCTATAAGGTCAGCCTGGATACCCTGCAGCTGAACGCCCGTGACTTCCTGTTAGACGGCATCAAGCGCGACCGCTGGGTATGGGCGGGCGATGCGGTGCAGAGCGATCTGATGATGTATTACAGCTTCTTCGACGTGGGCGTGATCGAACGCACCAAGAGTGCGCTTCCCAACCGCGAGCCGCAGGCAACCTTTCTGAACCACATCATGGATTATTCCCTGTATTGGATCATCAGCCTTTCCGATTATTACTACTACGTCGGCGACGACGCATTCTTAAAAAAGGCATACACCGTGGCAAAATCCATCATGGCGTTTACCGAAAGCCGCAAAAACAGTCAGGGCTTCTTAGAGGGCAGACCTGAGGATTGGGTGTTTATCGATTGGGCGCCTCTGGATAACCGCGGTGCGGTATCCTCCGAGCAGATCATTTATCTGAAAGCACTCTCCACGATGATTACGCTTGGCGAAACGCTTGGCGAGGATATTTCGGCATACCGTGCGGAATATCAGCGCATGAAGGCTGCAATCGACGAGGTTTTCTGGGATGAACAGAGCGGCAGCTACGTGTATGCGCTGTATCAGGGCAAAAAGAGCGAGCAGATCAAGCGCCATCCCAATATCTTTGCGGTATACTACGGTCTGATTGAGGGCGCACGTGCGGAAAGAATCAAGCAGGACGTGCTGAAAAACGAGTCGGTGGAAAAAATCACCACGCCGTATATGCGCTTTTATGAGCTTTCTGCTCTTTCTGAGCTTGGCGAAACGGATTTTGTAATGAACGAAATTCTTTCGTACTGGGGCGGTATGCTTGCGCTTGGCGCAACCTCCTTCTGGGAGTGCTACGATGTAACCAAGAAGGGTGCAGAGCATTATGCGATGTACGGCAGAAAATACGGCCTCAGTCTCTGCCATGCATGGGGCGCAAGTCCGCTGTACCTCATCGGAAGGTATCTCATCGGTCTTACCCCTGCCTGCAAGGGCTATACCTCCTTTAACCTGCGTCCGAGAAGAAGCAGTGTTGTGGGGGACTATAAGGCGTCTGTTCCCATGAAAAACGGCACGCTGGAAATCTCTTACGGCAAAACGGAGCTTTGCGTGCTCAGCCAAGGCGCAAGCGGCACGCTGTATTTGCCTGCGGATACATACGATTTGCCCTATCCCATCGAAAACGGAGAGTACAAGGTACCCATCTGCGACGGTGAAAGATATTGCATTCCGTTGATAAGCAAATAGCCGAAAGAGGGGAAAAGCCGTGAAGACAAACGTTGTATTTAATCTTGCCATGTTCAAGGACGAAAAGCTGATCAAGCGTGTGTCGGCAGAGGGGTACGAATCTCTCCTGTGCCATTCGCACGATTTTGTGGAAACGGTTTACGTGTTAGAGGGCGAGGCAAGGCACTTTCTCGGAAAAGAGGAGCAAAAGGTTAAAAAGGGCGACTTTTTAATCATTCAGCCGGGCGTGGAGCACTACTACGTGCCCAAATACGGCAATGCGAATTTTCAGATCGAAAATTTTATTTTTGCGCCCGATGTTTTTCCGTTTTTGAAGGATTACCCCAGTATGGTGGTGCAGCACGTCAATCAGGATGCCGCCGTAACCGGTCTGATTGCCGTTTTAGAGGCGGAATGCGCAAACAGAGCAAAGAGCAACGACGAAATGATCCGTCACGAAATGTATGCGCTTTTGCTCAACATTGTTATGCGCTATTCCGACCGTTCCATCAAGGATACCGAGGTTTCACGCAATCTGTGCGAGGAAATCTGCAATTACATCAAGCAGAATTACAGCGAGGAGATTTCGCTGGATAAGCTTGCAAGAGCGTTTTATTGCTCTAAAAACACCATTGTTTCGCTGTTTAAGCGCAATTACAGCACCACGGTGTATCACTACATCTTAAAGGTGCGCATCGAAAAGGCGTGCGAGCTTTTACTGAAAAGCAACCTTTCCAACCATGCGATTTCCGAGGCGGTCGGCTTTTCGGATTTCCGCAACTTCTACCGCCATTTCAAGAGCATCGTGGGCTTAACGCCCAAGGCATACAAAGAACAAGCAGAAAAGGAGGACGTTACTCATGACTGACGGAGCATCGGCTGCTCTGCAATCGGCAGCAGGGGCAGAAAGCCCGAAGCGTGTGCTGTCGGCGCAGATGGGCAAGGCAATCATCGTTATCGCAACGGTGTTTATCTGTCTTTTGGCGGCGCTGTTCGGAAACGTTTTTGCTAAAATTCAGCCGGATCTCGGCTACACCATCAATCTTTCGGGATTGAAGCTTCTGTCTTTACTGGGGCAGGAGGGCTTCAATACCGTAGACTTATGGCAAAACAGCATATTTGTACCCGTACCCACACTGATTCCCGTGGTTACATTGGTGCTGATTGCTTTGCTCGTTCTTCTGATTACACTCAGCGTATTGCGCTATACCGTGGGCGAAAAAAGCGGCAAGTCGGTGATCTGGTCGCGTGCGCTCTCGATTGCGTGCTTTGGTGTAGCGCTGTTTATCGCAGCCGTTTACGTTTATATGCTGTTCAGCAAGGCAAAGGCGTACGATTACTACGGCGACGAAAGGTACTTATACAACGTATTTGAAACGAAGGCGGTTCTTCTGGTCTACGCCGTGGCATTGCTTGCCGCAGGTGCAATCGAATGGAAGCTTTCGCTGAAAACGGTAAAAACGGTAAAGCGCTTCCTGCCCATCTACGGCTTTATGGTAGTGCCGCTCATTTTAATCGTTATCTTCAACTTCTATCCGATGCTTCTGCAAACGATGCTTTCGTTTAAGGAATTCGTGTTGAAGGACGGCGTATTTGGCAGTGATTGGGTTGGCTTGAAGCAGTTTTCTCTCATTTTCGGCGATCCCAAAATGCTGAAGGTCATCTGGCAGACCCTTTACATCAGTCTGCTCCGCCTTGTGGTGGGCATCGTGCCTCCCCTGTTTTTGTCGGTATGTCTGTACGACATCAAGCGTCAGTGGCTCAGAAGCACCTTCCAGAGCATCGTATACATCCCCCACTTCTTCAGCTGGGTAGTTGTATACGCAATCACCTACTCGCTTCTTTCGCCCGAGGGTCTTGTCAACAATATGCTGGGCACCTCCACCGATTTCATCGCCAACGAAAAATATTTTATGTGGATCGTTATCATCACGGCGGTGTGGAAGGAGCTTGGCTGGGGCACCATTTTATATCTTGCCGCGCTTTCGGGCGTGGATACCGCCCTGTTTGAGGCGGCTAAAATCGACGGTGCAGGCCCCTTACAGCGTGTATGGCACATCACGCTTCCCTCTATCAAAAACACCATTATCTTCCTTACGATTATGTCGCTTGGCAACATCCTGAAGGGTGCGGGCGGTGAGCAGCTGCTGCTGTTCTATACGGCAACCACCAAGGAGCAGGCGCTTGTTATCGATACCTGGCTGGTCTGGTACGGCATGAACGAGCTGCAATACAGTCTTGGTGCGGCGATCTCCTTCTTCCAGTCGGCAATCGGTATGGTGATGGTTCTGGTCTGCAACTATGTATCTGAAAAAACCACCGGCGTGGGTATGTGGTAAGGAGGTATAGATTATGTCTACAAAAACAAAAGAAATCATTTATACCGTTGTCGTTACCGCAATCTGTGCCATCGTTGCACTTGCCTGCTTATATCCGTTGGTTTATTCGGTGCTGGTTTCCTTCTGTGCCCCGCACGAAATCAACGCAAGCTACTTTTTGCCCATCCCCGAAAATTTCACCATCCGTGCCTATGTGCAGGTGTTTACGGCGGGTAATTACATTTTAACGGCAATCGGCGTCAGTCTGTTCCGTACCGTGGTTGGCACGGTGCTCAGCGTTATCGCCTGCGCGCTTTTGGCGTATGCGGTTTCCCGTCAGAATCTGCCCGGCAGAGGCGCAGTCATCAAGGTGTTGCTGTTCTGCATCCTGTTCGGCGGCGGTATGATTCCCACCTACCTGGTAATCGAAAGCTTAGGTCTTCTGAATACCATCTGGGTATACATCATTCCCAACATCATGAACGTGTGGAACGTTATCATCATCAAGCAGTTCTTCGAGGGGCTCCCGCGCGATACCGAGGAGGCGGCGGCAATCGACGGCGCAAACGAATGGCGTATCTTCATTTCCGTTGTTCTGCCTATGTCCAAGCCTGTAATTGCGGCAATCTCGCTGTTTACGATGGTAGGGCAGTGGAACAGCTGGTTTGATGCCTTCCTGTACGTTTCGCAGGAGTTTGCACATCTGTGGCCTCTGCAATATTACATTCAGATTTCGTTCAACAACCTGAACCAGATCAACCAGGGCAAGCTGGATGACCTCATTCACATGATCGAAAGCGGCGCCGCAGACGATATGTCCATCAAAATGGCGCTCACCGTTGTGGGCTGTCTGCCCATCATGATCGTCTACCCCTTCTTCCAGAAATATTTTGCGAAGGGTGTTTACGTAGGTTCTGTCAAAGGTTAATCTTTGCACAAAATAGAAAATAATTATGGAGGAACGTAACTAATGAACAAGCTTTTCAAAACGTTAACAGTCACCCTGCTCATTGCTGTGCTTGCATTTGCTTTTGTCGGTTGCGGCGATAATCCCAACACGCCCACCCCCGGCACTGCAAACAGCATTACACTTCTTTTGAGCGGTTGGACCAACACGCCCACCACTGCAAGCGATCCTTACCGTGCGTGGATTAAGGAGAATTACGATCTGGACATCACGCTGAATGCTACCACCGATTTTGCCAACGCAGTAAAAATCGGCTTCAGCTCGGCAAAAAAGCCCGACATCATCTCCTTCCCCGATTTCACCTCCTTCCAGTCCATCCGTAACCAGGGCGTTTTGCTCACCGACTGGAAGCCCTACCTCGACCAAATGCCCAACTTCAAGAGAATGATTGAAGCGGCAGATCAGGCATTTACCAAGCAGGTTATGACGGATGCACAGGGCAACCTGAACGCTATCTGGACGCCCGCTACCCCTCCCACGTGGTCGCTCAAGATCCGTGAGGACTGGGCGAACGAATACCGTGCCACCACCGTTGCTCTCGACGAAAAGGGCAATGTAACCACCGCGGCTAACGCATACGTGCCCGCAGGCGCAACCGTTACCGAGGGCGGCAAGTGGATGCCCAACACCCCCGAGGATCTCATTTACTTTGCTCGTTGGATCAAGCTGACTAAAAACTCCGGTGATAAGCTCGACTACTTTGGCTTCACCACCGCAGGCGGCGGCAACAGCCTTGGCACTCTGGAAACCTGGATGCCTCTGATGTGGGGCAGAGTACCCGTTGCTCCCTACGGCTTCTACGTAGATAAAAACGGTGACGTTCAGTTCTCTACCACCGACAACACCTACGAGCCCTTCCTGAACTATCTCCGTCAGCTGGTTGACGAAAAGCTGATCGACCCCAACTGGTTCACCCAGAAGTTCGCAGACGACAAGCGCACCACCTTCGGTAAGATCGGTATCCAGTGGTATCCCGGCTCCATTACCTCCTCCACGCAGATTGATGCGAATGCAGGTAAGGAAGAGGCAGACGTCATCGATACCACCGATTGGTGGGAAACCTATCCCGTTCCCGTGGCAAAGGATGCTCCCTGCGAATATGCAGGCTATATGGCAGGTGAGGGCCTTGCGGGCAACATCATCACCGTATCCAAGCAGACGGCTATGAACAAGGCTCTGATGGATAAGATCTGCGCCTTCATCGACGATTGCTATGCAATCTACGACGAAGCTACCGATTCTTACTCCCGCGGTGTTGCATACGACGCTCTGCGTTGGGGCGTAGGCATCGAGGAGAGCATCTCCTATCAGGAAATCGAAGGAACCAATCTGTTATACTGTAACACCACCGGCGACGAAAACACCTACCGCGAAAGCAATACGGGTGCATGGGACTGGGGCGCATGGATCTCCTCCTCGCAGGACGGCGTTGTTCAGGGTAACGTTCCCGAAATTACCGACATCACCTTAAAGGTTGCAGAGCACGACTTAAAAACGGCAACCTACAAGCGTACCCCTCAGATCGGTGAATACATCGTATTGACCAACACCAGCCTCGTTTCCACCGCAGAGCTGAACGAGATGGTATCCGACATGGTAGCATTCGCATACCGCTATGCAACCCGCGCAAGCGATGCAGGCACGGTAGAGGCTTACGTAAACAGATGGAAAACCACCCTCAAGGGCTCCGCAATGCTCGAAGAGGTAAAGAAGCAGTATATTGCTCTTGGTTTAATGTAAAAATCAGCGCAACAGCGCTAAAATAAAGAGAGGAAAAAAAATGAAAAAGAAATTTCTCGTGGCACTGATTGCAGTATTTGCAGTCGCACTTTCCTGCGTATTCGTACCCTTCAGCGGTGCAATCGCAGCAGAGGCTGTCGAGGTGGATTTCACCAAGGCTGCCTCCATCGCGGAGCTTTCCGCCTTCAAGGTTGGCTTCGACCCCAAGGATAACAACGATAAGTACACCGGCGACAGCTGGGTAACCTACGAAACGGCTCTTGATGAGGCGTTCACCCTTTCGGCAGACGGTCTTTCCGTTAACACCGCTATCTATTCGGGTGACGACGTTTCCGAAAACAACCTGTACGTTCGTTACGACGCTCAGAAGTTCAGATACTTCACCGCAGAGCTCGTATACAGCTTCAATACCGAAGCACGCAACGGTTGGGCAGGCTTCATGATGAACTACACCAACTTTGCGCGTAAGGCTCGCTGGGGAGATAGCCCCAACGGTCTCGAGATCTTCGTTCAGAAGGAAGGTAAGGGCACGTATTCCTCCAATAAGCTGAACACCTCCGGCTACACCGAGGGCAGCATCCCCGAAAACTACACCGTAACCGGTACCCACACCTTAAAGCTCGTGGTAAACGAGGAGGCTATCACGCTGTATCAGGACGGCACGTCTGTGATTTCCATCTCCGCAGCTGAAATGGAAAACAAGGGCTTCACCGTTGAAGAGGCAAACATCGGCTTCTTCTTCAACAACGGCGATTTCACCGCTAAATCCTTCAAGGTAACCCCCACTCTTTCCAAGGAAGAGCAGGAGGCACAAAACAGATACTTAAACAACTACGATTTCACCGCAATGACCTCTTACGACGAGCTTGCTCCCTTCAAGGCAGGTATCGATCCTCAGAGCAACAACGATAAGTACATGCAGGAGAGCTGGGTAACCTATGCAGTAGATATGCAGGATGCCTTCACCTTAAGCGAAAACGGTATCACCGTTAACCCTGCTATCTATTCGGGTGATGACGTTTCCGAAAACAACCTGTACGTTCGCTACAACGACGCGAAGTACACCTACTTCAAGGCAGAGCTCGTATACAGCTACGACAACACCGACGTAAACGGCTGGGCAGGCTTCATGATGGGCTACACCGATTTCGCCCGTAAGGCCCGTTGGGGAGATAGCCCCGCAGGTATCGAGCTGTTCGTTCAGAAGGAAGGCAAGGGCACGTATTCCTCTGCTAAGCTGAACAATTCCGGTTACACCGAGGGCAACGCTCCTGCTGACTACACCGTTGCAGGCGAGCACACCTTATCTATCGTAGCAGTTGAAAAGGGCATCACGCTGTATCAGGACGGCGTAGAGGTAGTTTCCATTTCCAAGGCAACCATGCAGGAAAAGGGCTACACCATGGCAAACGCTAACGTTGGCTTCTTCTTCACCAACAGCACCTTCACCGCAAAGACCTTCAAGATCAGCCCCTTAAACGCAAACGGCGATGTATATCAGGCAGTCAGCGGCATCGAGGTTGAGGCAGCAGCAGAGGCAAATCAGTTTGCTCCCTACACGATCAACACCACCGTTCTTCCCGCAACCGCAACGGTTAACACCGTTTCGTACATTCTGCCCGAGGGTGCAAGCGCAAGCGGCAACACCGTTTACTTCACCAAGGCAGGCGAGCAGAAGATTACCGTTGTTTCCGATGACAACAAGGCAATCACCAAGGAAATCACCGTAAACGTTAAGGCAGACAGCAGATACGCAAGCTACAGCTTCACCGAGCAGAACATCGAAACTCTGGCAGAAAGCTATGCAGTAACCAACGGCTCCGCAAAGGACGGCGCTGCTTGCGCATGGAACACCCGTTGGAACATCAACGCAGACGGCTCCGTAACCGTTAAGGAAAAATTTGCTTCCGCAGTAGACGGCGGCTACTCCCTGCTCTACTTAAAGGACATCGTAAACGGCACGCCCATTCAGGACGGCAACTTCGAGCTGATCTTCACCGTACAGTCGGCAGCAGGCGCTCCCAACGGTTGGCACGGTGTTGGCTATGCAATGCCCGACCGTCAGACCGTACCCAACCAGAACGGTGTTTCTCTGTTCATTCAGGAGGAAGCACGTAAGGCTACCATCTGGGGTGGCGGCAACGGCGGCGTAAGCGGCCCCTACGAAAAGGATTCTTCCTATCAGCGTGGCGCTACCAACCTGATCAAGGTTAAGGTATACGGCGGCGAAATGAAGAAGATCGAAATGTACGTAAACGATATGGCAACTCCCGTTGTAACGAGCCAGTCTGTCAATATCAACACGGGCGACCTCGCATTCTTCTCTACCACTATTGTAACCTTCGGCAACATCTATTACACCGTAGTAGACGCAGAGGGCAATCCCTTTGCTAAGGTATATCCCGAAAGCATCGAAATCACCAACCCCATCACCGAGGGCACGGTAGGCGAGCAGTACACCCTTATCGCAGGTGTTAAGCCCGAAAACGTAACCATCGGCGGCGTGCTCTTCCAGAGCAGCAGCGCACTCACCGCAACCGTAAACAACGAAGGCGTTATCACCTTCATGAACGCAGGCACGGTTACCATCACCGTAACGGCAAAGGGCGATCCCTCCGTTCAGGCTGAGGTTACCATCACCGTTAAAAACCCCACCATCATGCCCGAGAGCATCACGTTCGACGCTACTCCCGAAACGGCAGAGGTTGGCGGCACCTATATGCTGTTTGTAACCATCAACCCCGCTGACACCACCGACTACACCTACACCTTCTCGTCCAGCGACGAAAGCGTAGCAACCGTAGACGAAAACGGCAGACTGACCTACTTAAAGGCAGGCGAGGTTACCATCACCGTTACCTGCAATGCAGACGAAACGGTAAGCGCAAGCTTTACCATCACCGTAACCGGTGGCAAGGAGCCCGCAGGTAATGTTTCCTGTGGCGCAGCAGCAGGCGTTGGCGTATGCGCAATGCTCGCTCTTGCAATCGCAGCTATTGCAAA
Source organism: Clostridia bacterium (assembly GCA_017407365.1). Classification (GTDB taxonomy): domain Bacteria; phylum Bacillota; class Clostridia; order Christensenellales; family HGM11417; genus RGIG2219. The sequence goes on along the minus strand of JAFQWR010000215.1, from coordinate 1,423 downwards.
GAAAAGATAATTTTCAGGTTTTGCAATAAAACCGCCTCCCCCAAGGCAACCCCTTGGGGGAGGACAAAAAAACAAACAAGGATACAGGCTTATGTTGAAAAAAACCATTTGTTGTGCAATTACGGGTATCATTATGATGAGCTGTCTTTCCGGTTGCGGCAACCCCGGTGACAATCCGCAAGGAGGGGTAGAGGTGAATACCAAAACGTATAATCTTCCTGCAATTTCTTATATGCAGTCGCAGACAGAAAAAACCTACGATGACGAGTTCATCACCGTAACCATTCCCACTAAGGATTCCTTCTCCGTAGGAGAAAAGATCGATGTCGCCTCCAAAATCAAGGCAACCAAAATCTGGAAGCGTAAGGATAACGAAATCACCGCAGGTGCTGTGTATTTTGTATGCGATTGGGGCGACGGAACCTGGAGCTACAACGGCCCGGGCTTGCAGAACGATAGCACAAAATCCACCGTTGTAAATTCTCACGTATATAACCAGCCCGGAACCTACTACATCTCGGTAGCCGCCTTCAATATGCAGACGGAAGAGCAGATTGGTTGGTCTGAGGGCAAAAAAATCGTCATTGAGGGCGAGCAGAAGCAAAGAGAAGGTCTTTTAACCGAGCTTCAGCCCATTTCCTCCCCCAGCTTCGGCAAGAGCTATAACGCCGAGCAGGTTACGGACGGAGACGAAAAAACCTATTTTAAGAGTACCGTCGCACAGGAAGCAACCGAAGAGCAATACGTAGGCTATCTGTTCAACGATAACTACACGCTCGATCATCTCGAGGTTCAGATTCCCTCTGATACCGAAATCTTCCCCTGCAACATTGCAATTGAATACACCTCGGACTACGGCAAAAGCTGGCAGTCCCTGCCCAAATACTATTATCTGTACACCAATTCCGAGGGTATCTTCACCCCTCTGATGAACTTCCCCAACCCCAAGGGCGCAACCCTTTCGCTTGGGCTTGACGGCATTGTGGCAAACGGCATCCGTATCGTATCCAAGCTGACCAACGTCAGCCTCGATATGCTTGCGAAGGATAAATACTTCACCGTTTCCGAAATGCGCGTGTACGGCAACCGTCGCACCACCTTCTACACCTCGCTCGGCAATACCTTTGACGCAGATCTCAACAATATGTGGACGATCTTCGGCTCTGCAAAAACGGAGCCCAACCTCACGGGTAATCAGCTTAGCTCGGCTACCAATGGCTCTCCCTTCCGTACCGGCCATACAATCATCGGCTCTACCGAATGGTTGCAGTGGAACGGTCTGAAGTTCAACTGGACGGATTACGATGCGGCAAAGAGCACCTATTACAACTTCCTGAAAAATACCCGCACCGGCCCCGACGGCTGGTCGCAGGATGACGGCTATATCTGGGCAACCGCAAACGGTCAGTACCACCTGGATATG
>JAFQWR010000214.1 GCA_017407365.1 Clostridia bacterium | reverse complement strand
TCTACCGATGGTCATGGAGATGTCACCGGAAACGTTGTTATAGATGACGACGCCTGCCGCACCCTTACGCTGTGCGATCTGCGCCTTTTCCTCGAAGGTGTTGGAGCCACGGCGGACGAGTGCGATTTTGCCCACTACGTCAAGGCCTGTGTAGTCTGCCGAGCGGCCTACGCCGGGACTGGTTACGTATTCGAACACTCTTTCCGTTTCGTTTGCATTCAAAATTTCATCCACAAAGTGCTTGGGCTCTGCGGAAGCATCGTTTGCCTCTACGAAGTAGATGATGTTGCCATCCTTATCGAGCAGGTAAGGGGTCTTTACACCGCTGATGGACGCTACCGAAAGGGAGCCCTCGTAGGTGGAGGGGGAGCCTACCGTAGCGGAGTCGGGGTTGGAGGTAAGGCCCAAGTTACCGTTTTTAGCGGAGCCCATCGTGGAGTTGTAGTCGTTGGAGGCTGCCGCAACCACGCTTACGCCGATTTCGTGCAGCTTGTCGTAAACTGCCTCTACCTCTGCCTTATCGCTCTGACGGCTGAAACCGCTGGAGGTACCTAAGGACATATTGATTACGTCTACCTCTAAGGCTACGCAATCCTGCAAAGCAGCTAAAATCCAGCTGGTTTTTGCACCCTGCTCGAGGTCAGAGAAAACCTTCATCAGCACGAGCTGTGCGTTGGGAGCAACACCGGTGATTACGTCGTTTTTACCCGAGATGATGGAGGCAACGTGCGTGCCGTGCTCACTCTGAATGGGGTAAACGTCCGCATCCTTATCTGCATAGTCGTATGCGTAAGGAATTTTTGCGTTCATATAAACGTCATCTGCCGTAAGACCCTCGGTAAAGCCGTATGCCTTGGTTGCGCTCAGCACGCCTGCAACGCTTTCCTTCGTCATGGCAAGATTGGTGGAGGTGAAGTTCTCTACCGAATAAGCGGTGTGCGTATAATCGTAGCCGGTATCCAGCACGGCGATGGTGGTGCCACTGCCGTCGTATTTGGAGTTGGAGCTGTTGAAGATACCCGTATCGTATACGTTTACCTCGTTTTCAACAAGCTGTGCGCCGCCAACCGAGCTTTCGGTGACCACGCATTCCTCGTACACCTCGCTGACAATAGCGGTAGCCGTGCCCTTGATGGCCTTTTCTAACGAAGCAAACTGATTTGCCGTTACAATTACCTCAAAGCCGGTGATTACCATATCGTAGTCGTAGCCGAGCTTATAATCGATGTTTGCACGGGAGAGCTTTTTTAATACCTTGGCCTTTGCCGCCTCGATATCCTCTCTTACCTTGTCGGCGGAAGCCGTTTTGGCAAACTCACCGATGGAGTAGTGCGTGCTCTTTTGCGTATACACGTCTGAAATGGAGGGCACGTTCAGCTTGACGATTACGGAAATTTCATCCGAGCCGTTCACCGAGGCGGGAAGCTCATTCATAGCGGAAGGATCCAGATCGTCGGTGATGTCGTTTTCCACCTTGCCGGTAACGTCCGTAACCGTAGCCCCCAGAACGGAGCCGGTGCCGTTTACCGTAACGCCGCCAACGTTGAACGCCGCCGCAGTCTGCGTCAGCAGGAAGCTGGCAATCATCACGGTTACCATCATCAGGGTGAGGACCCTGACCCTCAAACTCTTTTTTACATTCATACTTTTTTCTCCTCTGCAAGCGATTGCAGTACCTTACGCCCGCTTACAAAAAAGCGAACGCTTGCTGTTTATTTTACGAAAAGGTTTATTGGCAAAAGCAGCTTTTGCCCCCTGCCGCATCCCGGCAGGAAATACGAATTATTTTCAATCAAAAGCGGCAACACAAAATCGGTTACTGCCCCTTGTCTGCCGCAGACTTTTTAAGGTCGACCGACAGCTGTTATCTGTTTTTGCGTATTGTTATTGTTTAGTTCAGTCGAAATCGGGGCAATTTTTGTGCAAATCAGGAGGAAAGCCCTCTTTTTCTGATTTTGCTTTTACGCGCGGAAATCACGCTTGGAGGTTTTCCAAGCGTGATCCCCTTTTTCAGAATTTTATGCGTTTAAGGGATAGCCAAAGAGGAGTAGCTCCTCTTGGCACGCTATTGCGATCTCATCACAGCGCAATAACGTATCTGCCCTCGGCGATCATCTCGCCCCAAACAGGATCTGCCGCGTATGCCGCAACGTCCTCTGCTCTCACTGCAATCATCAGCGTGCCCATCGTATAAGCATCGACGTAATTCATTTCTACATCACCCGAGGGATAGTAGCCATTGGAAAGGTCAATGCTCTTTAAGCCACCCAGATCGTGGAAGGAAGCGTACGAAAGCGTCATTCCCTTGGGAAGCTTGATAGAGGTAACATTCATACTGATACCGAAGCTCTGTGCGATATCAGCCATTTTCACGTTGCCCAGACCGGAAATCTTTTCGAGGCTTGCGCTGTTTGCAAATACACAGACACCAAAGGAAGCACCCTCAGCGGTCATAAAGTCGTTACCGTTGAAGACAACCTCCTTTAACGCTACCCAGTATTGGAAGGCGTAGTGACCGATAAAGTAAACCGTGGAGGGAATGCTGAGCGTAGCGGGGGAGGTTACATCCTCCATTGCCTTGAAGATTTCCAAGCTGTCGTTTTCGGAGGGATTGTATAAATTGAATGCGCCATTACCGATGATGCAAAGGCCCTCGTTTAATACAACCTCGGTGAAGGCGTTTCTGTTCGCGAAGGCACCCTCGCCGATTTCTCTTAAAGATGCGGGCGTAACCAGCGAGGTAAGCTTGTTTGCCTTTGCATCTGCGTCAGCATACTGATTATTCAGAGCAAACGCCATCTCACCGATGATGATAAGCTTGCTGCCCTCTGCAAAGGTCAGCTTTTCGAGAGCAGCTGCACCGTAGAATGCGTACTTTTCAATTCTTTCTACCGAAGCGGGAATCACCAGCTCGGTGTATGCGGACTCTGCAATATCACCCTCTGCCTCATCGGCAAAGGCAAACGCACCAACCGTTACAACGCTTTCGCCAAGAACGATGCTGCTGAGATGATTGCCGCAGAAAGCGCTATCGCCGATTGCGGTTACCGTATCGGGAATCACCACCGAGGTGATTGCACCGTCTACACAGTTGAATGCATATTCGCCGATTCTTTCAAGCTTGCTGCCCTCTGCAAAGGTTACTGCAGTAAGTGCAACATGATTAAATGCGCGGTTACCGATGAATTTGTAGGTTGCGGGAACGGTTACCGAGGTAATGCCCGTGGCAGACTCGAATACACCTCTGCTGCCGTCCTCAATGCCGATGACGGGCTTGCCGCAGAAATAAGCGGGAAGCTCAATTTCACCTGCAAGAGTCTCGGAAGCCTCGACGATTACATAGGCATCCATTTTTTCGGTGAGAGCAAACTCGTAGAGGTTTGCCAGCTCGCCGCAGGGCTGGTAATCTGCATAAATTACCGTATCGTTGAAGCCAACGGGAATGGAGAAGTCGTACAGAGCGGTGCATTCTTCATCGGAATACCAACCGGTGAAGGCATATTTTTCGCCGTCCACCGTGATGTAATTATCCATATAGAGCATCTCTGCTCTTTCATCGGGCGAGTAGTATACCGAAATGGACTCAGCTTCTGCCCCTTTTCCTAACTTATAAGAGAATGCGGTGGGATAATCGGGGTTTGCGCAGGTCAGCTCGGGAACGAAGCGATCGGTGCGCAAAAAGTAGCCCGTTCTGGTGTAGGGTGCAAACATCAGGTCGGGAACGAAAATCTTCATTTCCTCGCAAGCACCCTCAAAGGCATTGAATACAACCGTTACGGGCTTTTCGGCATTGGGAAGAACAAGCAGCTTCAGCGAGCTTGCACCTGCAAACGCATAATAACCGATGTATTCTACCGTAGCGGGAAGAGTAAGCTCGGTAAGGCTTTCGCACATAAAGAAGGCATACTCATCGACATAGAGAATGTTGTCGGGCAGATTGTTGATCGTAGTAAGAGAGGTACAGCCTGCAAAGGTGCTGAACAGACGCTCCATGTAGGTATTTTCGCCGAAGGTTACCTCTTCAAGGTTGACACAGTCAACAAATACACCTTCGAAAGCGTCATCGGTTACCACGAGGTTATCGGGGAGCGTGATGCTCTTGATGCCCGAGCTTCTGAATGCATAAGGTAAGTAGCTTACCGATGCGGGCAGATCCACATACTCTAACGAGGTGCAGCCGCTGAAGGTGCCATGTAAGTAATTTACATCACCCTTGAACTCAACCTTTTTGAGGTTATAGCAGTCTGCAAAGGTAAAGCTTGCGCTCTCTACAGCGGGAAGCTCTGCATAGGTTAAGTAGCTGGGGTAGGTGACCTCCTGCTCCTCTTCATTGAAGTACGTGAGGTTTGCAAAGGCAAATTCGCCAAGATAATCCAGCTCGGAGCCATCCTCGAAGTAAACCTCCTCGAGCTTGGTGAGCGAGAATGCAAAGAGACCGATCGACTTAACGGAAGCGGGAACGGTAACCGTGGTGAACGGCTGATACAGAGCCTCGCTGAAGCCCTCGTTGGGCATCATAATGCCGGGAATTGCACTGAATGCACAATCGCCGATCATTTCAAGCTGAGAGCCCTCTGCAAAGGTAATTTTGTTGATGGGCTGCCATACGAACGCCGCATTGCCGATGCCCATCAGCGAAGCAGGGAACACAACCTCTTCGATTGCCTTGCCCAGCTTGTAGTTGCCGTTTTCGTCCTTTTGCAGGTCGGTGATATCGTTTGCGCCCATAAATGCGCCGTCACCAATCGAAACCAGACCCTCGTTGAACACAAGCTCGGTGAAGGTACAGCCGCTGAATGCGTAATCGTCGATGAAGAATACTACATACTTGGGCGTAACGAGCTTGCCGTAGCTGCCTGCGGGAAGAACGCTCTTGCCGTCTGCGGAGGTAACACCGAAAACCCATGAACCGTTATAAGACTGGGGAAGCACGATGTCGGTAAGCGTAACGCCTTCCTTCACACCCGTGACATAATAAATCTGTCCTTCCTTTTCGTAGGTGAGGTCTTCTGCATTGTTCTTCACCCAGCCTGCGTAGTAGGTGCCCGATTCCTTCGTTTCCTCAACGGGCTGCGTGCATTCCTTATCGAGATACCAGCCGTCGAAGTTGTAGCCGTCGCGTGTGACGAAGTAAAGATCCTCTATCTGCTCGGTTAAAGCGAAGGTTCTGACGATATTGTCGTAGTTGTAATCAAAAACGTAGTTATACAGCGATACCCAGCCTGCATAGTAGGTGCCGGAGAGGGTAATATCCTCAGCGGGTACGGTGCAAGCGGAATCGGTAAACCAGCCGATAAACTGCTTATCTGCCTGAGCCGCAGGTGCATAGTCCGCATCGATGGGCTCGTACATACCAAAGCTTTCCTCCGTGCCGTTTTCGTCGTTATGATAGAAGGTATACTCCCAGAATTTCACCCACTTTGCGTAGTAGGTTGCATCCTGAACGACGATGGCGCCGAAGCGCGCCTCCTTGCCCTCAGAGCAAGCGGCATCCTGATACCATCCTGCAAGCCTGTATCCCTCACGGCTCTCTGCCGCGGGCTCAACAAGCGCTGCTCCTGCCTCAACGGTTACCTGCATGGGGGTGGAGCCTTCATAGTTATAATCGTAAGTAATCGTATACTCCGTCACCTTGGGGTTTACCATACAGCCCGTAGCCATAACGAGCAGAGAAACCACCAACAGCAAAACGCTGAATCTTTTGGCGAATTTGTTCATAACAAACCTCCTGATTTTTCCAAGGCCATCTTAGCCTTTACAGTATATAAACAGCACCCGAAGCAAAGGTCTTTGCCACCCCTCCGTGCGTGCCGTATTCCGACACCGAAAAGGGGAAAAAGGGTAGACTTCGCCTATTTGGGGTATTATACTGTCCTATTATTTTACCAAAAAAGGGGGGCTTTTGTCAAAAAATATTACGCCTTATTTCAAAAAGATTGCATAAAAATGCCGCAAAGGGGTATAAGAATTTGTAATAGGGGGTATAAATTTTTCTAATACCCCCGCCTGCCTTGAAATTGCAAAGCAGAACGACTCCGCCGATATTCTTTCAAGAAACCCTTTTGCTATACGAAAATCATACGTCTTTCCCGATTGATTTCATCAGAAAGCGCAAAAAGCAAGCACTTTCTACATATAAATTCTTTTGCGGCGCGCTCTGCCACAGCCCTGATATTTATGCACGCACCCAACCACGGCTTTCGCCCACCGTTTCGTCCGCCTCCTCCCTCCCTTTGCCCACAAAAAAATTTTCTTCCCACGCTTTTTTGCAAGCAAAAAGCCCGACCGCAAAACGCAGTCGGGCGATGAATGACAGTTATGACGCTTTGTCAGGCTTGCTTGCTGGGCAGGCACTCAATTAAGGTGAGCTCGCTCTCGGTGGAAACGGTGAATTTGCCCTCGGCTACGTAGGGCAGATAGAAATAATCGCCGCGCTTGATGGGCTTTTCGTAGCCCTCGCCCGTGATGACGCCCTCGCCACTCAAACAGAGATATACCGCAGGCGCAAAATCCATCACGAAGCTGCCGCCCTTGGTGAGCGTGTGGCGGTTTTCGGCAAAGCAGGGGGTGTCTTCGTAGGTGATGAGGCACTCCTTCCGGTAGCCCTCACGGCTTTCGGCAACCGTGGGGGTTACCTTTGCATACGCCTTAGCCGCATCGCCGTAGATGTCGTAGTTGATGGCATCCAGAGCAACGTCCTTTTCGAGCCCGATGTATTCCTCCTCGTAACTGATATGGTAATCTGCGCACCAGCGCTCGGGCTGAATGGTGAAATCGGTGGGCTCCTGCACCTCTACGATGGTACAGCCTGCGCCGATGGCGTGAATAAGCCCTGCCTTAATCAGCCAGATATCGCCGGGCTTTGCCTCTACGCCTGCCAGGATGCCGCTCATGATGTCCTTTTCTACCTCGCTTCTTTCCTCTAATTCGGAAAGCTGCTCCTTGGTGATTTTATCCTTGAAGCCAAAGTAGAGCTTTGCGCCCGGACGGGTGGCAACCACCAGCCAAGCCTCCGTTTTACCGTATTCGGAGTGGAAGTATTTGCGAGAAAACTCCTTGTTGGGATGCACCTGGAAGGGAAGACGCACCGCACTGTCGAGGAATTTTACCAGACAGTCGTATTTTCTGCTCCCCAGAAGCTCGTCGGGGTACTCAGCCAGAAGGTCATCGAAGAACACGTCGGTGCCGCGGATGACGGAAACACCGTCTCTCTCGCCGAAGTATTTGGGATTGATTGCCTTTACCTTGCTTGCAACCCACTCCTCGGGAAACATATTGTCGGTGCCGTCGTCCTTGCCGTCTGCAAAGAACGCCTGATAGGGCATACCTCCCGTGTAAATGCGATATACGCGGTTACGCTCGAAGAAAATGGGCTTGGTTACGATATTTTTCATAGCTTGATTGCTCCTTTGAACTGCGTGGCAAGTGCGCCCGCCTTATTTGCCTTGCGCATAGCGCTTTCGATGAGGCTCACCGTGTATTCCTTTCCGTCTAAAAGCCCTACGAGCGTGCCGAAGAAGGCGTCCCCTGCGCCCGTGGTATCCACGGGGCGGACGGCAACGGTGGGCACAAGTGCTGCCTCGTCGTTCCAGAAATACATACTGCCTGCGCTGCCCATGGTGACCACAAGCAGGCGGTCCTTTTTATATACGGCACGAGCCGCCTCCTCGATGTCCTCCGTGCCCGTGTAGGCGTAGAGCTCATCCTCGGAGAATTTTAAGATGTCGGCATACTCCACGTAGGGAAGGTACGCCTGCTTTGCCTCCTCGAAATCGGCGTAGAGGTCCATACGGAAGTTCATATCGAAGCTGATGCGGATGCCTCTTTTGTGCGCCTCAATCAGAAGCTCGCCCGCCACCATCTGACCGTCCGGCTCCGAAAGCATCAGCGAGCCCACGTGCAGGGTGGAAAGCTTGGGATTGTCGAAATCGATTTTGCTTACGTCAATGTGATAATCTGCCGTATCGTGACGGAAGAAGGCAAAATCTCTTTCGCCGTTATCCAGCGTGACAAAGGCAAGGGTGGTGTTGCGCTCCTCGTCTGTATCGATATAAAGGGAATCCAGCCCGTACTTACCTGCCTCACGGATGAGGAATTTGCCCACGGGGTCGTTGCCCACCTTGCCCACAAAGCCCACGGTTGCGCCTGCGCGCTTGGCGGCTACGGCAAAATTGAAGGGCGCACCGCCGCAAAACGAGCGGTAGATCATTCCCTCATCGGTCTGCTCGCCGATCATATCGGCAAGAATTTCACCTACGGATAAAATCATAATTGCTTTCTCCTTTCAGGTGCGCACACGCATTCAAAAAACGCGGCACCCTATTCCTTTTTCAGTATAGTATTTTTTTCACAAATTGTCAAGTATATTTTCTCTTTCTCGCCCAAAGAAAGCCCCATCGACTCCCTCCACAGAAGCCCCCCCTTCCGTACAAAAGAGAGCTACCCTGTGTGTGGAGAGATTTTTCGTTATCCCACCCTTGCAAGTCAAAATATCATAGCTATCGGTAAGTATTTGATGCCAAGCCCACCTTTCAGGTCAGTGCCGCTTATTCACTTCTTATACCATTAACGGTAAAACACAAACAAGATGCACAAGAATTCTTGCTTCCGCATTAGCAATGCGTTCCACAGGAACGGTTTTACCTCCGTCAATGCACCCTCCACATATTTTCTGCTCTTTCATTAAAAAAACACTCTCTTGTAATTTACAATCTGTAATCTTCAATATTGATATGTTGTATTGATTGCATTACCAATAGAAATATGTTATAATTATTGCTGAAGAAAACACAACAGTGGGGAATATTATGGGAAGAATATCCACCAAAGAAGATAAAACAATTTATCAACTAATCAGAGAAAAGTTGGGATACAGTCGCGAAAAAGCAGCCGAAATTACCGACATAGAGCCTTTTAGAATTGAAAGGATAGAAAATGAAAAGATGCCACCTAGTCCTTGGGATATATGCGCAATGGCAACAGGCTATCAAGATCCTACCTTATGTAACCATTATTGCGCAAACGAGTGTCCTATTGGCATGAAGTATGTGCCTGAGATAACGGTCAAAGATCTTTCTCAAGTTGTCCTTGAAATGATTGCTTCACTTAATTCAATGAAAAAAAGCCAGGAACGACTCATCGAGATTACGGCGGACGGGGTTATTGAAAACGATGAACTTGAAGATTTTATCCTAATCCAAAAGGAATTGGAAAGAATATCTATAACTGTCGAAACCCTGCAACTATGGACAGAAAAAATGTTGGCGACCGGAAAAATCAACATAGAACACTACAAAGTATTAAAAGAAACACTTAAATAAAACCCGCTTTAAGGATGTGCACATTGATGCGCATCCTTTTTTTATACGATGCGTAATATTCGTTCTTATTTTTACTAATTTAGCAAAAAAGAGCCCCCTATCTTTACTAAGGAGTCATTTTCCTTTTTCCAAAAACGCTGTATAATATAGGAGAAAAACAAGCACGCACAGAGGAGTCCATTATACCCCCAGCAAGGATAAAAAACCTGCACCTTTTAGAAAAATGGGACAATCTTCCTGAACTTAGAAAAAACAATCTTTGTTCAAAAAAAAGTCTAAAACCACATAAAAACACTTGAAACGGTTTGCGACCGTTTTGTACAATAATAAAAAAGGAGGTACAGACATGCACACAAAGAATATTACCGACATGGGTATTGATCGAAATTTTATTCGTCGATGCATAAAAAACAAAATAATAAACCCTGCAAAAGTTCCTAACGAAGGAATCATTGATCAAGACAAAATCCCCCGGAAATACTCTCAACAAGACGTTGAAATACTTTGGGAAGCATATCTTTATCGAAAAATGGGCTTCACTTATGACGAGATTAGTAGGCTAATAAACGATGAACAAGTTCAATTAAGAAAGCCCCTTGAATCTTTAATTAAGAAATACGAGAACGAAATCGAGGAATTACAAGCTCTCGTGACCTTTATGAAATATGTAAAAGGATTCGGTTCGCTTCCCTCCGCCCCTCAAAAATTGCTTGGAAGTAAAAGTTTCAAGGAATATCTCCAGGATTTCATGAATCTTTTGGATAGCGAAAAATTACTGATTAAAACGATCTCCGCTGTTGATATTATAAATCAAACCGACGATTTAACTATCTTGCCTCCAGAAAAACAAATAGTCTTAGATGAATATTATGATACAATCGAAAAGTTTATGGCTTCTAAGAATATCAGCTTCGAAAATGGGCTTTGGGGGATTAAAGAAAAAGCGCACCTGGATCCATCAAGCAAGGAAGCCCAAGAGTTTATGCATCAACTATTTAATAGTCAAAAACACTTGCTTAAAGATCACGACCATCCTGCTTGGGTCTTCTCTCTATCTTTTCTATCTGTTTTACATTCAGATTCCGATATAGGATTTTTTATAAAAAAACAACTTGGAGAAAAAGCATCTAGTTTTCTAATGGAAGCCCTTTTCCAATTCTTGCTGACAGAAGAGCCGGAGCTCTTATCAAAATACTTCCCTGAAGAATAAACCTTCAGCAAAAAAACAAGTCATTTACAGGAGGCAACATTTATGACTATTTACACAACCCATGAATGGAAAGGCACAGGAAAAAGCTACTTTTGGCACGAATATCGACTTGAAGGAGATCAAGTTGTAAAATACAAATGCTATCGTAAAAAATTCTTCGACGGTGACGAAAATTATTGGAGCGAAGGCGAAACAGAAGTAGAAGCCTGGTCTCTTGATGACCCTACTATGCCTGAATGGCTTAGGCAATATATAAACTAAGGAGGTGACAACAATGGCTATCGAAGTTGACGTTTTAGACAAATACGAAACATCTCATAATCTGCAAGCCGAAATAAGCTACACCTGTCCTCATTGCGGTGAAACAGTAACGGACCTTATTGCATTTAGTAAATGTCTGAATAATCATTTCGTGGATGTGGACGATCAAGACTGTCCTGTCTGCGGAGAAAGCAATGATTTAGAAGTTGATTTAACCTGAATAAGTCTCTTCTTTTCAAAAGAACTACATCCTATCCCCAATTACATTTATCTAAAATCGCACTACAAAGGAGAAACCTATGACTTATAATGACAGAATCCAAGAAATTGTTTCATCAATGCCGAGCTTTCAGGAAGAGTTTATACTCAAAAAAGATTTGCTTCCGGAGCTATTGGCTCTTCAATCCGAAATAATTGACATCACCTTTGCCGGTTCGGGCATTAACTGTAACAGCTATCATATTCAAGAAGCCCTTATGTATTTACGAGAACGAAACAACCAATGTGGAAATATTATTGATGAGGAAATAACCGCCTTTGAAAAGCTTGGTGTAAAGCTTGGTCGACTTATCGGCAAAGAGTTTTCCGGCAATATCGGCGAACAAAAAGCAGCCTGCGCGCTCGAAATAATGCGTTGCAAACATAGGATTTTACGCAACATTGAACTATCTGCTCCTTATTCCACTTCCGAAATCGACTATATTGTTCTAACCGAAAAAGCGATCTTTCTTATAGAGGTCAAAAATTCCAACCAAGATATTTATATTTCCCCTTGTGGTAGTTATTACAGGTCTGGAACCACAAAGAAATTCGACAAAAACATCGGTGAAAGCTTAAACACCAAGACTTTCTTGCTATTACAAGCCTTAAAAGATCTTGGCGTAACTTCCTCCAACATCGTTAATCTCGTTGTCTGCACAAACTGCAATATTCAAATCCAAAACGAGTACCCCTATCTTGATATTTGTTATCTAAGCACACTTCCTCACCTTATTGATAATTATGAGGGTGAAACTCTTTACACGCAAGATGACCTTTTAAGAATGGAAGAATATATTAAATTATCCTCCAAGAATACCGCCTATCGTCTCGATTTTAATGTTGCAGAATTTAAAACCCTGTTTGCCGTCATCATCTCTAAGCTAGAGGGCTACACTCCCGAAGAACTTCCTTCTGAATTAGAATTTGATGAACCTTCTCCCTTACACGAAGCCGACAAAATAACAACAAATTCTTCCGATTCGGATAGCAGAAAAACGAGCATAATTGAAAAAGTGAAACACATTACAAAAGCGCTTTGTCTTGCAGGAGCCCTTACCAGTTGCATATATTTGATAAAAAAAGCAAGCAACACTAAGTGGGTTATTCAATAACCTCCATCAACCACACGCAATTCTATTAGAGGAGATAAGAATGAATTCTTTAGATACCGTTTACGAATCATCTTTTGGTTCCGCCTCAGCTATGACTTCTTCTATCTGCAATTTCGGCAACGGAAACATGGGAGTCGGACTAAGAAACATAATCCAATCTGCAGATTCCGAAAGAAACATAAAACTATTAGCTGATATTCAAAGAATGGTTGCTTCTACGCAAAAATCGACTATAAATACAATCATTGCAAGCTCTTTAGCCACTGTTGCTATTTGTCTAACTTCCGGATATTATTTTTACAAGTATATTTCATGCTCGAAAAGCAAAAAGGATGTTTCGCAAAAAAACAGCGACAAGAACTTTTTCTTAAATAAGGTTTATCCATTATAAATTGTTCCTCTAAATCAAAAAGAACGAAAGGTAATTAAGTGAACCCTTTCGTTCTTTTTCTTTGTCAACTATCCTCTCCCTAAATCGGATATGCCAGCCCCGTGTGGAGATACTCCACCGAAAAATCCGCAGAGTGCGCGTCAAGCGTGATGAGCGTGGAGCCGAGAAGGTCGGAGCGGTGATAGTCGCCCGTGCCCGTTTTCAAGCCGTAGGTGATGCGCATTCCGTTATAGCATATGCTCGTGGCAATGTTGTGCTGATGCCCCACGAAAATGCCGCCAACGCCGATGCTCGCAGCGGTGCTGAAAAACATACCGTTGTCGTTAAAGCCGACGTATTCCTCGTAGGCAAAGCCTGCATCACCCTGCATATCCGCACGGAAGGGCCAGCTGCCGTAGCTGTCGGAGTATTTCATCACCGCCGCCGTGCGCGCCTCTGCGGGAGGAATATGCATAAACGCCAACGCAGGCACCTCTCCCTCTGCCTCCTTGATACGGCTGCTGCAATCGACCATCCACGCAAGCTGATCGGAGAAGATACCCTCTATCTGCGTGATATGCTCGATATCCTTGTTGGTGGGGAGCATACTTTCCCCTGCCGTTTTTACCCTGCAGCCGTTGGTATCAAACAAATAAAGCACGCGCGTAAGCCAGCCCCCCAGACGGATACCCACGGTATAGTTGGAATTTCCGTGCGTACAGCTTCCCCGTGCGATCCTGCCGTATGCGGACGCCTGCACCCTTTCGATCTGCCAAAGCACGCCCTGTCCGCTTTCGTTGTCGTGATTGCCAAAGACGCACAGCCAGGGGATGCCGAAGGAATCGAAAAGCTCGATCATCTCCTGCCACAGCACGCCGCTATCGTCCGTTTCTCCGTAGATATTATCGCCCGTAAGCACGATAAGATCGGGAGCCGACCGCCACACGCCCTCCTCCACGTACTGCCACACACGGGTGAAGGTGTCGGTAACGCCCGAGGTAAAGAAGGCGTTATGCACGTTATATCTTCTTGCCTCGCGGATGCCCTCGTAGAGCATTGCCTGCGTATCGGCAACCTGCAGAATACGCACGTCCTTATCCGCCTCAAAGTCCAGAATAAAATCGATGCCGCCAATCTTATCCCTCTCCTTGTCGCACGCAACGCAAAAAGCCGCAAGCATCAGCACAAGCGCAAGCAATCGAACCGTTCTCTTCATATTTTTACCTCCCCGAGGTCCTTTTTTCCATTATAGCAAAAGCAGCTCCGTTTGTCAATTTTTTGGCGAGACGCGCACCTTTTTACGCCGCCTGCCGCACGCGCGTATTTTCCGCAAAAAAACAAAGCACACGAAAAACAGCATAAAAAACGGACGCACCCCGTCGGTCGCATCCGTTTTTCCGTTATCTGAATATGCGTAAAGCCTCTTACTTTACACGCTTCAGCGTGTATACCTTGCCCTTATGGTCGGTTTCGCTTTCGCCGCGCGCATAGGCGTAATCGTGCAATACCGTAAGCGTGAGGGTGTTGCGCTTCTTCGATACCTCAAATGCCCACATAGCGGATTTTGCAACAGCCTCTCCGTTAAGCCCCTTTTCCCCTATTTTGTCACGGTCGTAGAAGCAATAGTACCAGCATTTTTCCGTCTTAACATAGTAGGAAAGCAGCGTAACCGAATAGGTCTTTCCTTCCGTCGTAACCGTGTACGTTTTTGAGGTTTCCGTTATTTCCAGCTGAATTTCATCCGACCTCCACGACGCAACCTCCTCGAACACGGATTTTTTTTCGCAGCCGCTGAGCGCTACCGTGCAAAGCAGCAGTGTAACAAGAAGAATCAAACTTACTGTTTTTTTATTCATATCCTCTCTCTCCTTTTTAGGTTCTGTCACAGAGAATAGTTGATTTAGCTAAATTCTATTTAGCGATTGACGAGAAAAATACAAGAAAGACAAACGGTTTATGAGGGCGCATACCCTCTGCGGTATGTAACCGAATAAAACGCGCAGGATTTCGACTTATTTTTCCGTCAAAAATCAAGTAGGTGATGTGACAGAGCCTTCTTACTAAAATACGCGGCTCTGCTCGGTCAACACGAACGTTTTGCCCGTGTGATCGACAGAGTATAAGCCGTTCTCGTAGCCGTCATCGTCTGTAACGGTAATCGTTAACGTTTCGCCATCCAGCTTGGAGGATACGAACCAAACAACCTTTTTTTCTACATTTTCCCCGGCTTCTTCTCTTGCTTTCTCCTCCTCTGTCAACGAAAGATAGAATATCTGACGATTTCCTGCCCCGGCATAAAAAAAAGACAACCGAACCTCCTTCCCCTCAAATTTCCATATTGCGTAACTATCAGACCTGTCTGACAGAGAGTAAACTCCTCCTAAGCAGAAGGTTTCGATAAACAACTCTTCGCACGCCCATGTCCGCTCATAGTCAAAAAAGTGCGCCCCTGTCTTATATGATCTCATCCAATCACCATCGAGCCCGCACCCACTGTACAGAAGGAGCAGAAGAACACTGCACAGAAGGAGCAGAAGAACAAGGATGGGAACAAGAATTCTTTTCGCTGTTTTTCTCATAATTTCCTCCTTAAAACACGCGGCTCTGCTCGGTCAATACGAACGTTTTGCCTGTGTGATCAACGGAATACAAACCGTTCCGGTAGCCGTCATCGTACGTAACAGTAATCGTTAACGTTTCGCCATCCAGCTTGGAGGATACCTCCCAAACAACCGTTCTTTCTACATTTTCCCCAGCATCTATTCTTGCTTTCTCCTCCTCTGTGTATGAGAGA
Source organism: Clostridia bacterium (assembly GCA_017407365.1). Lineage (GTDB taxonomy): Bacteria > Bacillota > Clostridia > Christensenellales > HGM11417 > RGIG2219. Next base: position 181 of record JAFQWR010000214.1, on the reverse strand, counting down.
AAAAAGATCTCATCTGCTCCTGACGCGCTATATAAATAAGATAGCCGAATCTCCTTTTCATCAACCTTCCATATTGCATAACAATCAGAATATCTCGCCATAGCATCCGCCCCTCCAAATTTGAAGGTTTCGATAAACAACTCTTCGCACGCCCATGTCCGCTCATAGTCAAAAAAGTGCG
>JAFQWR010000213.1 GCA_017407365.1 Clostridia bacterium | reverse complement strand
GCAGAGCTTTTTGAATATAAGATATGATTGATTATCTCTTCGAGAACTGAGGAGCACGACGAGCTTTCTTTAAGCCGTACTTCTTTCTTTCCTTCATTCTGGGGTCGCGCGTTAAGAAGCCTGCCTTCTTTAATGCGGGACGCATATCAGCGTCTGCCTGGCACAGTGCGCGAGCGATACCGTGACGGATAGCGCCTGCCTGACCGGTTAAGCCGCCACCGAATACGTTAACTGCTACGTCAAACTTTGCTTCCGTTTCAGTTAAAACGAGGGGCTGCTTTACGATGTATTGCAGCGTGCCTAAGCCAAAATAATCTTCAAGCTCACGCTTGTTGATGGTGATAACGCCCGTACCGTTAGGAATCAGACGAACGCGTGCAACGGCTTTTTTACGACGGCCGGTGCCCCAATATTGCAGTTTCTTTTTCAAAGTAACTTTAGCCATACTACTCTACCGACCTCCCTTAAAACGTTAAAACTTCGGGCTTCTGAGCCTCGTGTCCGTGGTTAGCGTCTTTATAAACGCGTAACTTTTTAGCCATCTGTCTGCCAAGGCTGTTTTTGGGGAGCATGCCCTTAACTGCGTGCATAACAACGAAGTCTGCCTTGTTTTCCATTAACGTTTTGTATTTGATTTCCTTTAAGCCGCCAATATAACCGGTGTGGTAGCGGTACAGCTTATTTTCGAGCTTCTTGCCGGTGAGCACGATCTGCTCTGCGTTGATTACGATTACGTAATCGCCACAGTCTACGTGCGGCGTGTAACAAGGTTTATTTTTGCCCTTTAAAATTGCGGCAACACGGCTTGCTAAGCGACCAAGCGTCTGACCCTGTGCGTCAACTACGTACCACTTGCGCTCTACCTCGGAAGCCTTTGCCATCATGGTTTTATCCGACATGATATGTCCTCCGTGAAAATGTGGAATTTTAATGGAAAAAGCATACGCTCACCACAGACGGCGGTTCCGTCACCGAAAGGATGAAACTGTATCAGGGCTAATCGAACAGGTTACACTTTTTCAAATTGCCCATCTATTTTACTATAAAATACAATTCTTGTCAAACAAAATCATCCCGAAATCCCCCTTTTTTCAAACTTTTTTCCCTTCTTTTTCCGCTATCGGGCAAAAAGCTGTTGCAGATTCGGGCTTCCCGCCGTTTGCACCCTTTTTTACCCCAAAAAGTATTTACAAACGGAGCAAAAAGTGGTACAATAATATAACACACCTGCGGTTATAGACTGTAGGGGGAGGTCTGTTATGCCCTTTATCCGCCTTTCGGCTGAATACAACGACAACCGATTTACTCCGGTAGACAACGTTTTATTATCCAGATATCTGAGCGAATGCAGCGACAAAGCCGAGCGAATATACCTTTACGGGCTCTATGCCGCACACACCGAGAGCGTCAATCTGCCCGAGGCCTTTTGCCGTGTCTTTCGTCTGACCGAGGAGGAGCTTTTCGGCGTTTACGAGGAGCTGGAGGAATTGGGGCTGATCAGCATACTTTCTAAAATCCCCCTTGTCATCAGTTATCTTCCTCTGTCGGGCATCAACGCAAAGCCGAGAAAAATCAAGCCGCAGAAGTATTCCGATTTTACCAAGCAGATGCAGCTCCTTTTCCCCGACAGAATGCTGACTCCCTCGGAGTTTTCAGAGTATTTTTACCTGATGGAAAGCCTGCATATTGAGCAGGAGGCAATGATTATGATTGCCAAATACTGCGTCAACCTGAAAGGTGCGGGCATCTCTTACCGCTATATTTCCACCGTTGCAAAAAGCTGGGCGGCTCGTGGCATCCTTTCCTTAAAGGACGTGGAAAACGAGCTGAGCTCTTATACCGCGCAAAGCGCCGCACTCAACGAAATTGCAAGAGCTATGGGCGTTAAGAGCGGCTCTGATCTTTTGAGCGGCGACCTCTATGTAAAATGGACGGAGGAATACGGCTTCGGTCAGCCTGCTCTTCTTGCCGCCGCCTCCTTCTTAAAGGGTAAGCGCGGCTCCTTTGACAAGCTGGACGCTCTGCTTTCGGAGTTTTACCGCAACCGCAAGATGAGCGAGGGCGAAATGCGTGACTATATGCAGAAGAAGCAGGCTTTACGCGATATTGCCATCAGCGTCAATAAGAGCCTCGGGCTGTATGCGGCAGACCTTACCCCCACGGTGGAGCAATATGTTTTGCCCTGGACGGACGACGGCTTTTCGCCTGCATTGCTCACACGCATTGCGGAATATTGCTTTACCTCCGGCGTCAAAACGCTTGGCGGAATGCATAAGGTTATTTCCCGACTGAAGCGGGAGGGTGCCGTTACGGAGGAAAGCTTCAACTCCTACCTGAGCGAGCAGGTTGCAAAAGAGCGCACCGTAAAGAGCGTGCTGGAAAGCGCAGGGCTGATGCGTGACGTCACCTCATACGACCGTGAAAACTATCATTTATGGAGCGATTTATGGGGACTTTCGGACGAGCTGATTCTGTTTGTTGCAAAGCACTCTGTTGGACTTAACCCCATAAAGGAAATGCACCGACTGCTTTCACAATGTAAGGCGCAAGGAATTTCCACTCCGCAGGAGGCTGAGGCTCTCACCGCACTTTCGGCAAAGCCCTCCTCTGCCACACACAAAACCGCCTACCACGATTACGAGCAACGCACCTATTCCAAGGAGGAAATTGCGGCTATTTTCGGTGAGGACGAATAAGGAAGATTATGGATCAGATTTTAAGACAAATCAGATACGAATTACAGCAGGCACGCTTTCTGGCAGAGCAGCAGGCGGCAGAGCGCTTGCGTCTTGCGCTGAATAACGAAGCCTATCGCGAGGCAGACGCAGAGGTCAGCCGCTGTATGATTGCCGCCGCACGTGCAGAAGCAATGGGCGAGGCAGGCGATAAAGAGGAAGCCGCTTATCAGAGGGCGTTAAAGCACCGCACGGCTGTTGCAAAAAAATACCGCATCAGTGAGCAGTCTTTTGCGCCGCAATACGGTTGCCCCTTATGCAATGATACAGGCTACACCGAGGACGGAAAAATCTGCCCGTGCGTGCGGAGGGAATACTACCGCCGCTTCAACCTCTCCTGTGGGCTTTCTCCCCTTGGGCTTGCGGATTTTTCGCAGTGTGACCCATCGGTGTACGCCGCCAACGAGCAGGAGGCAGCCGCACTTCGCATAAAACGGCTGAAGGATTACGCCGAAAATTACCCCAACGTAAAGGAGATCAATCTTCTGCTATACGGCAAAACGGGCACGGGAAAAACCTTTCTGGCAGAATGCGTGGCGTCGGAGATGATCCAGAAGGGCTACACCGTTCTGTATCTTTCCTCGCACTCCTTAAATCAGCTGTTTTTACGCTATATAAACGAGCGCAACACCACGCTGTTTGAACGCATCACACAGGCGGACTTTCTGGTGATTGACGATTTGGGTAGCGAAACAATCATCAAAAACATCACGTGCGAGCTGTTGCAGGCGGCGCTCAACACGCGTATGCAAACCAATAAGCCCTTTATTATTACCACCAATTACGACGGCTTAAAGCTACGGGAGCATTACGGTGAAAAGCTGTTTTCACGCATAGCCTCCAACAAAACACAGTTCCTGCAATTTACGGGAGCAGATCTTCGCATTAAGCGTAAAAAAACATAATCACACCCGCCCTCCGCATACAGTAATGTAAAACGGCAGGGCGGTTTTTTTATGAAGGTCCTCTTTTCTGCCCCAAAGGGCAAGCTATTTTACAACGACATTCCCATCGAGCCCTTTCGGGTAACAGACATAGAGCAAACGGGAGAGCTGCGCTTTTACGCATATTCGGACGAATGGCAATACGCCCCCATCCACACGTGCTTTCACGGCACCCTTTCGCCCTCCGCAGGCGTACGCATAAGCAGGCTTTCGGGCGGGACGGTGATTGAGCTTTTGCCCGAGGCAATCCCCTCTGCCTTTACCGGAACACTCGGCGTGATACCCTACGGCAAGCACGTTGCCACGGTTCGTAAAAACGCCAACCGCTTTGCTGTTACCTTAGAGTGTGAGCAAAGCCTTTTTGAATACCTCCTCCCACCCGGCACGGAAAGCGTCACCGCTCAGCCTCAGGGGGATATTCTGCTGCTGAAAACCGTACAAACGGGTAAAAAGGCATTGACTATGATTGGCTACGGCGAGGATTACGCCGTAATATACGAGGGCTTTTGCGAGGAAATCACCTTCAGCGATGGCATGTTTTGCATCACAAAGCGCTTCCGCGACAATTTACAGCACGAGCGCAAAAGCTACTTTACCGTTAGCGGTGCTGAGGCGGAAATTCTGCGCGAGGAGATGCGAGCCACGCGCTTCGACGCAAGAGCCTCATTTGTTGCCCCTCTCCTTGGATTTTTGCTTGCCGAAAGCGTTGCGGCCGGCGCGTGGGATGAGGCTAAGGCATACTTTGCAGAGGAAGCCAAGGCTGAGCTGTTTTTTGACGCCCTTGGCGAAACGGAGAGCGTGATACAAAACCCCTTTACGCAAAATGCGTGTGCCCTGCCGCCCTTTCACGGGGGTGAGCGCACGGGAAAGGATATCCTTACGGATACCGCCAAGGGGAAAATCATCAGCTACCGTTTCATGTGATAATACGGTTAAGGATGTGAAAGGTTTATGAAATTTGAAAAAACGTGCTTCAAACGCGTTTTTTTGTGCTATAATATTAGTGCATACAATTTATGCTTACAAAGGAGAATTCTGTGATTTATTATTATCTTTCAGGCATTATACTCATTCCCGGGCTGCTGCTCAGTATGTACGCCACCGTTAAGGTGAATTCCACCTTTTCGCGCTATGCACGTGCCTTTGCCAAAAGCGGAATGACAGCGGCGCAGGTTGCAATGTCGATGATGGTACGTGCCGGGCTGAGCGACGTGCATATCGTAAAGGCAAAGGGGCACTTGACCGACCACTACGACCCTCGCTCGCGTACGCTTGCGCTTTCGGAAAGCGTGTATAACTCCTCTTCCGTTTCTGCCATCGGCGTTGCGGCACACGAGGTTGGGCACGCCATTCAGCACGAGCAAGGCTACCTGCCCTTAAAAATACGCTCCGCATTGGTGCCCGTGGTGAATATTTCTAACCGCCTACTCTGGCCGATTCTGATGATAGGAATTGTTTTTTCCTTCCTTGTGCAATCGAATACCACCTTCGGAAATATCTTTTTAATTGCCGGTCTGATTATTTTTGGAGCCTCTGCCCTGTTTTCGCTTGTGACGCTTCCCGTAGAAACAAACGCTTCAAAGCGTGCGTTGCAAATACTCAACAGTGACGGCTATCTTACCGCAGACGAAACAGCGGCAGCCAAAAAGGTGTTAAGTGCCGCCGCACTGACCTACGTCACCGCACTTCTGGTATCCTTTTTGAACCTTTTGCGCTTCTTAATCATCTTTTCACGCTTCCGCAGAGATTAAACCGCTTGACAAAATGCTTGCGTTTTAGTACAATGTTATCAGAACAAACGAATGCTTGCTATATACAAGGAGCAAATACCGCATTCAAGAAAGAAAAAGAGGTTTACCATGAAGGTTATTTTGAAGCAAGACGTGAAGGGAAAGGGCAAAAAGGGCGACATCATCAATGTAAACGACGGCTACGGCCGCAACTTCCTGATTGCCAAGGGCTTGGCTGAGGAGGCAAACGCCAGCAACTTAAATGACGCACTCACCAAGCGTCAGGCAGACGAGCACCACAGACAGGTAGAAAAGGAGCAGGCGCTTGAAATGGCGCAGAAGCTCCGCACCGTAACCGTTCAGGTTGCCGTTCGTTGCGGCGAAAACGGCAAGGTTTTCGGCTCCGTCACCAATAAGGAAATTGCCGAAACCCTGCAGGCACAGGGCTACGCCATCGACAAAAAGAAAATCGTGTTAAAGGCTCCCATCAAGCAGGTAGGCGAATACGAGCTGGAGGTTCGCCTCTACCCCGAAATCGTCAGCAAGCTGAAGATTGCCGTAGTTCCCCAATAACAACCGAAAATAACACTAAGAGCATGAAGCAAGCTGCCTCACGCTCTTTTTTTTAATCATTATACACGTTATCGAAAAAAGGATTAACCCTTTTTATTGTTTTTTATCTTTGCAATGGTGCGGATGACGGAATCCTTGCTGTTGCCCCACGGGCGGTCTGCATAGCGGTAGTCGAATTTATCGCAAAAGCCCAGAATCTCCTCTTGCAGGCGCTCTAAATTGCGCTTCTGCATCTCGTATAGCGTTTGCAGATATAGGGCGGTATCCCCTCCTGCCTTGGGCGCAACACGAAGAAGCTCTGCATAATGCGTCATACAAAATCCCTTACCTGAGGAAAAGAGCGCACGGAATTCCGCATTTTTATGGAAGAGAGAGGCAACCGTTTCTACGTATCTGCTCATATGCTCCTCTACAATACTGCAAATGGCACAGGTAGAAAGCGATTTATCGATGGCGTCTGCCGCCTTATTTGCCTCCTTGGGGTTTTTTACAGGCTTTACCGCACGGGTAAGCTCTCTGAGGCGTGTGCTTGTCTGCAATGCCACACCAAGCTTATTATCTGCCGCATAGAGCTTGGCAAAATGCTCCGGACAAAAGCCCAGCGCATTCACCCTTGCACGCGTAGCATCCTCCATTACGCCCTCGTTGGCGTAGGTATACAGCACACGCTCATCCACTACCTGACGAATGGCACAAATAGGACATTCCCCTCCTGCCAGAAACGCCTCGTTGATCAGCGCAGTTTCGATATGCACCTTCATGCTCCGCTCTCCTTTGCTTTGGATAATCTTTTTACCTGCACACGCATATATTATTGCGTATGACATACGAATATTATAAAGGAAAAAACAAAAAAAGCCAAAGGAATTTCCGCTGTTTTCAGGGCTTTTGTGCGATTTTTTGCTTTTCTCTTGCGGTGATCTCCGTATGCTGTCTGCTTTCCCCCTCGTGCGGTGCAAAAAACAGAGGCTCCACCCTTGCGGAGGTACGCTATTACGCCATCTGCATGGGCGTATATTCCGATTACGATACGGCACTGATTCAGGCGGCAAACGTCCGTGCAAGGGGCGGCGCGGGCTATGTGCTGGAGGATAAAGGATACCGCGTGCTTTCTGCCGTATACCCCGTGAGGGAGGATTGCGAAAGCGTGGTGAGTAAGCTAAAGCCCACCGAAGAAAGGGCGGAATGCTATACACTACGACTGAAAAGCGTTGTCTTACCCAAGGAAGCAAACGAAAAAGCCGTGCACGAATGCTGCGAGTTATATCTTGCAACGGTACGCGCGCTATACCGCGAATCGGTGGCATTGGATACCTATATAAGAGATGAAACCGCTTGCAAGCTACTTCTTAAAGGCCTTCTTCCCGCAAGCAGATACGCCCACTTAGAGGGGGATCTGGTTTCGGTAAAATTCAAGGCAGAATTCACCGCGCTGACCAATCAGCTCAACCAGCTTGCGCTTACCTCCGTCAGCCGCTATGAGCTCAGCGCAGAGCTTCGGTATTTACAGCTTCAGATGCTGACCGATTTTGACCGTCTGCGAAAAAGCATTGCGGCATAAAAAAAGGGCCTTTTGCGCCCTTCTTTTTTATTCCAGAAACAGTATGCTGAGGGGATAAAGCTCTTTGACTCCGTTTATCTGCTTCAGCCGTTGCACCGATACCCCCGTGCGCAGGGAAACCGCCTCCCAATCCTCAAACGGG
>JAFQWR010000212.1 GCA_017407365.1 Clostridia bacterium | reverse complement strand
GGCGGTAGTCAAACCCGATGCCGCCCTCCTTTATGGGCAGGCACATACCGGGCATGGCAGACATATCCTCTGCCACCGTAATTGCCTTGGGGCTTACCTCACGGATGAGCGCGTTGGCAAGCTGCAGATAGGTGATTGCCTCGGTGTCGGTATTCAGCGAAAAATACTTGCCGTAGTCGGTGAAGGCGGTGCCAAGACCGTGGTCGTGGTAAATCATCGAGGTGACGCCGTCGAAGCGGAAGCCGTCGAAGTGATACTCCTCAAGCCAGAACTTTAAGTTAGACAGCAGGAAGTGAATGACCTCGTTTTTGTTGTAGTTGAACAGCTTTGTACCCCATGCGGGATGCTCGCCCCGTGCGCCCTCGTGGAAGAACTGATATACCGTGCCGTCAAATTCGTTGATGCCCTCTGCGGTGTTTTTTACTGCGTGAGAATGCACCACGTCGAGAAGCACGTTCATGCCCATGCCGTGGGCGGCGTCTATGAGCATTTTTAGCTCCTTGGGCGTGCCGTAGCGAGAGGATGCGGCAAAGAATGAGGATACCTGATAGCCAAAGGAGCCGTAGTAGGGATGCTCCATAATCGCCATAATCTGCACCGTGTTGTAGCCAAGGCGCTTGATACGCGGCAGAATGCTCTCGCGGAATTCGTTGTACGTGCCGATTCCCTCACGCTCCTGCGCCATACCGATATGGCATTCATAGATGAGAAGCCCGTTTTTTTGCGGCTCGTAATTCGGATACTGCCACTCGTACTGCGGCTCGTCCACGATATCCGCACTCCAGAGATAGGTGACCTCGTCCTGCACCACACGGCGCGCATACAGCGGCACACGCTCCAAAAGCGTTCCGTTGTGCTTTATCACCGTCTTTACCTTACAGCCGTGCCAGAGCGCATCCTTGCCGGGCAGAAAGATTTCAAAAACGCCGTTTCCGATGGGAGTCAATTTCAAGCCCTGCAAGCGCCATTCCACCATATCGCCCGTGAGGTACACCTCCTCTGCGGCAGGCGCCCACTCGCGGTAATACCAGCCCTCCTCCGTTTTATGAAAGCCGAAGTAGTGGTGACCGTTGGCAAAATCCGTCAGCCTTCCCCTTGCTCCCACAAGCGCACGCCTTTTGTTTTTGTAGTTTTGCATACGCTGCTCAATATCTTGCTCAAACGGCAACAGATACGGATCGTAGGTAAAAATCTTGTAGCTCATAGCCCTCTCCTTTTCGGGTGCCGCTAAAAAGCCATCGGCAAAAAAAAGAGCTCCCCTTTGCCCACGTTTTTTATTGCGCCCTCTTATCTATTATTATACCGCATATCAAGCAAAATGTCAATACCTTTGTAAAAAAAGGGCTGCTTTGCACGCACTTTTGAAGCGGCACAAAAAGCAATCCGCCATGAAGATTTCACGGCGTGATAGCCCCGCAGGCAGAAGAAAGCAAATAAAAAACGGGCAGGAATCCCCCGCCCGTTTGCATAACCTTTTTCTATATTCAGATGTACGTGATATATGCAGGCTACAGCAGCAAGCATATTGTGTAGGCAACCATCGCCGTATTTATGGCAAAGAGGAACGCAATGAGGG
>JAFQWR010000211.1 GCA_017407365.1 Clostridia bacterium | reverse complement strand
TTTTCAAAAAAATATTTTTTCTTTTATCCTACCATATTTTCGTTCAATAAGTCAAGCAAACGCTTTGACGAAAAGTATTTTTTATGCTATACTTATGAATAAGAATAACACATAACATTGATCAAATGAGGTATTATGAAAAAGATACTTATTATAGGAGCAGGCGCTATCGGCTCAACGCTTGCATATTTTCTGCAAAAAGCAGAATGCGAGGTTACCCTTCTTACAAGAAACCCGATTACCGCCCAGCAAATATCAAAGGACGGAATCAGAATTCAGACGGATCAAAACAGTATCGAAGCCGTGCATGTATCTGCTACCGCATCTGTTTCTGATTTGCAAACCGATTACGATGCAGTTATGATTGCAACGCGCGCTTATGACCTGCAAGAGGCTGTGCGCTCCGTTATGCATATCGTTGGGCAAAACACCTTGTTTTTTGCTATGACCAACGGCAACTGCCTGCAAATGCTTGCCGAGGAGGTTGGCGATACCAGAGCCGTCGGTTGCTCTATCGGCTACGGCGCCGAAAGGCTTTCTGATAACGAATTCCGCATCAAAATCCCGGGAAATCTTATTGTGGGAATGCAGGACGGCTACCTTCCCCCCTCCTTAAGCTCACTTGTTGCCTGCATCAACAAGGGCATTCCTTGCAGCATTACGGATAATATCGAGGGAACACTCTACGCAAAGCTTTTAATCAATTCTTGTATTACCTCGGTTCAGGTATTGACAGGACAAAAGCTTGGAGAGGTTCTGGAAAATGAGCGAGGAAAAGAACTGTTTTTGGGTATTTTACGTGAAGGCGTGCAGGTTGCAAATGCAGCAGGTATTACGGTTGCTCCCTACGCCAACAAAATCAATTTTTACTCTGTAACGAAAAGCGGTATCTTTGCTACCGTCAAACGCAAGCTTTTAATCAGCTATCTTGCAAAGAAATATAAGGATCGCACCTCTGCTTCTCTTGAAGCCTTAAAAAAAGGACACCGTACAGAAATTGAATTCCTCAACGGCTATATCGTTAAGCTTGGCTTAAAATACGGCGTTCCCACCCCCATCAATCAAAAGCTCTGCTTCAATATTGCAGAAATCGAAAATGACCCTTCCTTAATTACACCCTATAATCTGAATATCGTTCTTGGGCAATAACCAAAGCATCAATAATCAAAAAGCGACTTCATAAACTTATGAAGCCGCTTTTATTATTATATATCGTAAATTATTCGCTAACAAGCTCCCAATCAGCGGAAAGATCAGCCTCAAATGCAAAATCAATCCACTTAGCAACCCGAACGCCAAGCTCCTTTGCAGCAAGATAACGGCTTACTCCGTCTATGGCATAAAGCTTACCGTCAACCAAGGCAACCTTCATTGCCTCTGCCGTTGCTTTGTTTTGCAAGCAAGTCTTTTGCGCATGGATAGCCTCTCCGTCGTTCATATCGCTTTTACGGATATAAAGAGGAAGCGCGCCTTGGGCAATAGCCTTGATACAATCAGCCGTTTGCGATAACGAACGGTTATTGATTACGTAATCGTATTCTTCCACGTAAGAAAGCTCTTCCATATACCGTTTTAAGCGAAGATCAATTGCCGTCTCTCCTCTGCCTATCAGCCGTGAAACAAGCTCTTCCTTATCTACATACAGAAAAACCGTTTTAACCTCGACCTCTCCACCGATTGCATTACGCAGATTGACCGTACCCTTAACGTCGATATCCTTTAACAACGTTTTACCCATGGCAAGTCTTTCTGCAAGAATTCTGCGAGAGGTTCCGTACAAATTCCCGTGTACGTTTTCATATTCATAGAATTCACCTTCGGAAATCTTTTGGCGGAAGGTTGCTTCATCTACAAAATAATACGGAAAGCCATCCTTCTCGCCGGGTCTTTTCTGACGGGTTGTAAGCGTTTGCATCAGCAAATACTGATCGTTTTCCGCTAAAATATGGTTAATTACTGTGTTCTTTCCGGCACCGGAGCTACCTGATACTACGATTAACATTATGCTTTTTCTCCGTTTTCAAACCGCAGGGCAGGCTGTGCATTCAAGGATAACGGAGAGGGCGATACTCCCTCACGTATCAGAATCTGCGCTTCCATGCCAATCATTGCGGCATTATCTGTGCAGTAGGTCATGGGCGGTATATAAACACTGAGCCCCGCCTTTTTGCCCTCCTGCTGTAATTTATTACGCAAATAGCTATTGGCAGAAACACCGCCTGCAACCGCTATTTTACTTAATCCGCGTGTTTTTGCTGCCCAAACAGTTTTTTCCACGGGTACATCAATTGCCGCACACGTAAAGGAAGCACAAAAGTCCTCAATGGCAACAGACTCACCCTTCTGCTCTAAGTTATGCAAATAATTGATCGCAAAGGTTTTTATACCGCTATACGAAAACCTGACACCGTCCTTTTCGTCCTTACACATACGGGGAAAAGCAATGGTTGGACTTCCCTTTTGCGCAAGCCTGTCAATTTCAGGTCCGCCGGGGTAAGGTAAATTCAGACATCTTGCCACCTTATCAAAGGCCTCACCCACAGCATCATCAACGGTAGAGCCAATCAAGCGATGTGTTAAGTAGCTATCGATTTCTACAATAGCGGTATGACCGCCACTGACAACAAGGCATACATACGGCGGCTGTAAATCAGGATAAGCAAGATAATTTGCAGCAATATGCCCCCTGATATGGTTTACACCGTATAACGGAATTTGCAATGCAAATGCAAGCGCCTTTGCATAGGATACCCCTACCAGAAGTGCGCCTGCAAGCCCTGCACCGTAGGTTACGGCAACGGCCTCTAAATCGGCAAAGCCAACGCCTGCCTTGCTTAAAGCCTCTTCTGCAACAGCATTGATTGCAAGCGTGTGATTTCGGCTTGCCACCTCGGGTACAACACCGCCAAAGCGACGGTGAATGGGAATTTGCGTCCCCGTTACAAGTGAAAGTAGCTTATTACCCCTAAGCACGGCAACGCTTGTTTCGTCGCAGGATGATTCCACCGCAAGGAGCAAAACATCCGTTCTGCCGCTGAGATTACTATTTTTTTTCATTACGATTTTTTAAGATAATCGGCAATAAAGCCACCGATTGCGCCATCCATAACTGCCTGAATGTTTCCCGTTTCAAAGCCTGTACGGTGGTCCTTTACCATCGTATAGGGCTGGAAGACGTACGAACGAATCTGGCTGCCCCATTCGATTTTTTTAAGACTACCCTGAATACTCTGAATTTTTTCCTGCTGCT
>JAFQWR010000210.1 GCA_017407365.1 Clostridia bacterium | reverse complement strand
TTCCAATATGCTCAGCAAACGGAATGAAGAATGCGGCGAGTCCGGGCACGGCGAGGAGCATCATCACGATCACGGCTGTGTGGTCTGCGATACAATAAAGGTGCACGCAGGTGAGGGCTTGAAGCATGCGGCTGTGATACTGATGGTTGCGCTTTCTCTGCATAATTTTCCTGAGGGAATGGCAATAGGCGCAAGCGGCTTTGCAGGGGAAGGCAGTTGGCTTTCTGCTGTGGCAATCATCGCTCTGCACAACGTTCCTATCGGTATGACCTTGGCTGTTATGCTGCTTGGTGGCGGTGTAAAGCCCGTAAATGCCGTTTTTTTAAGCCTTTTGGTGGGTGTGATTACTTTGTTGGGTGCAATAATCGGCTATTATTTAAGCGGCACCTCAGCGCTTCTGCACGCTGTCTGTGTTTCTGCGGCAGCAGGATCTATGCTGTATATCACGTTTGCAGAGCTTTTGCCGCAGGCGGTTCTTTCGGGAGATAACAAGACAGTTTCTGTGTTTGCTCTGCTTGGTGTTTTGCTTTCGATGATTCTGTGCTGAATAGGAGGATGATTTTTTGCAAGGATATCCCATTATCATAAACACCTCTGTTTTAGAGGAGGCTCCCAAAAACAGGAAGGGAGAGCTGATATACAAACGCAAGGGAGCAATGCTTATTTTTCTGCCGCTGGTATTTCTGGCGGTGTATGCGTCCAATATTGTGTTTCTGATGACAAACGGAGCAAAACCCGGCTTTTTTGATTGGATTACGGTCGGTATGCTGCTCGTCTATTTTGTAATAACGCTGTTTACCTTTTTGAATTCCCGTCTTAAGGTGGTCTTTTCAGACAAAGGGCTGTTTATCCGCAGCGGCTTCAAAAAGCAGAGCTTTGCCTGGCAGGAGATTGCTGAGATTTCTGCGTTTGTTCCCTTTTCGATGAGAGCGCAAGAAGACCCCTTTGGCTTGGAGCCCAAAAAGAATCAGCGCAGGGTTTCTCCTATGCTGTATTTCAGAACGGAGGAGGGCAGGCTTTTTTCCTTCCCCATCATCGTACCCTGCTTTGCAGATTACTACGAATGCATCCGCAGTCATCTCATCGGTGAGCAATACGAGGGGGAATACACTACGATTGATCGGTATTATGCCGAACGGCATATCGATATACGCAATAAAAAAACGGGTGGCTCGTTTACGCCGCCCGATGAGGATCCCTTTCATTTATAACAGGAGGTAATTATGAGTATTCAGAAGGTGCTGGATGCGTTGAAGCGCAACAATATGAACGCTGTTTTAGTGCAGACGAAGGAGGAGGCGTTACAGCACGTAGCGTCGTTGCTTTCTCCCGGGCAAACAATCGGTGCGGGCGGGTCTGTGACATTAAAGGAATGCGGTATAGACGCCTTGATGAAAAACGGAAGCTACCGTTTTTTAGAGCGTTATGACCCATCTTTAAGTGAAGAGGAGCGAAAGCAAAATACCCTTCTTTGTTATGACGCAGATTGGTATTTTACCTCAGCAAACGCAATCACCGAGGATGGGGAGCTTTATAACGTAGACGGTTACGGAAACCGCGTCAGTGCCATCTGCTGTGGTCCCAAAAGGGTAATCGTGGTTGCAGGTGTCAACAAGCTTGTAAAAAACAGAGAAGAGGCAATTCTGCGAGTAAAGCGGATTGCCGCCCCTAAAAACACCGTGAGGCTGAACAAAAAAACGCCCTGCGCCAAGCTGGGGCACTGTATATGTGATACTCCTGATTTTTCCGGCTGCTCCTCGCCCGAGCGCATTTGTGCGCAATATGTATTCACCGCTTATCAGCGTGATCCAAGCCGTATTACGGTGATTTTGGTAAACGAATCGCTTGGGTATTGATGCTTTTGCAAATTCTGCTCTTTATTATAAAGGCAGTCAACGGGAATGCAAATCTATCAAACGCAGTGTCTGATGTTTTTCATTGTATAATAAAAGGTCACCCCTTATTTTAGAGGTGACCTTTTTCCTTTTTTTACTTTAACGAAATACTCTTTAACAGATCTGCAAGGGCGTCGTTGATTTTGCGCTGTGCTTCGGGGGTTGCGTTTTCCTCACGCTCCTTTTCCTTTTGCAGTAAAACAATAATCTGTTCTACGCTCTGCGTGGTTCCGCCCGTAATTTTTATTGCATCGATGCGTTGCAGAATATCGTCCATCGTGGTCATTTGCTTGGGGCTTTCAGAGATCATTTCTTCTGCTTCCACTCTGCGCAGGCCAAGCGTTTCTTCAATGGCATAGCTCTTGATCATTGTCTGGTTAAGATATTGGTCTGCATAGCCCAAAAACCTGTTGAGGTTTTTGCATCCGATTGTGTAAACAATATGCTCTGCAATCGCAATAGTAATTTGCATCAGGGCGAATAAGAATACGGTAATTAAGATGCGATCAATCGTTAAAGAAGTCGAGCAAATGATTGCCAACGCCACGCCAATCACGCCAACCCAAGTTGCAACGGATGCTGCAACAGAACGGTTTTTACAGAAAAAGTCATTGGCGGAAATCGCAAAGGAAGGGCGTGCGCTGTTGGAGTATTCGTAGCGATCCCAAACGGCACGGAAGCAGGCAGGCAAACGGTCGAGCTTAGCCAGAAATTCCTTATAGCAAATGCGGTCGAAGCGCTCTGCAGATTCAAAGAAATGGGTAAGGGTGGCAAAAACTCTTGCGTTACGGCTGTTTTTACTCAGGCACAGTGCAAACAGATAGCCTGCTAAGGCAACGATTACGGTGATGGAAGCAATCGCAAAGATGTGGGGTGATAATGACGTCAAAAGCTTTAACATATCTGTGTGATCAATCTCCTGTCTGTTTTTTGCTATACAAAAGGACTTCGTATATTCTTTAATATTTTATCATACAAAGCGGCAATTTGTCAACCTGCTTTATTCTGCTTTCAGCACTTTCGGCATTTCAATCAGCTCGCCTGTGCGCAGAGAAAACAGATATGCGGCCGAAACGTGTGCATTCAGTATTTTTTCCACCGCCTCACGGTATAAGCCAATCTGCTCGGAATACTGCTTTTTCAGGCTCTCTGCATTTTTACTGCTCCACTTATAGTCGATAATCACGTAGCTACCGTCATTCTGCCGTGCAAGCAAATCGATTTTTCCCTGCACGAGAAAGCGGTCGTTTCCCTTTCCCTTACAAAGCATAAAGGGTTGCTCCTTCATAATCTCTGCGGGGCAAAGGGGCGCAATTGCCTTTAAGCAATCTGCAAGCCTTTGAGCGTCTACCGCGCTTGCCTGCTCTTTGAGAATATCGGGTAAAAGTGCTTTGATTTCCCGCGCGGAAAGAGGCTTTAAGGGTAGCTTTTCGAGGGCGGCGTGATACAGATTTCCCGTATCGGTATCAAAAACCCCTTCTTGCAAAAATTCGCCTTGGGTATGTATTGCGTAATTTTTTTCTGCCTGATTCAGCTCTGTTACGGTGTATTTCAGCTTCCGATGCAGAGCAGAGGAGTGGGCATACTGTGTTTGCAAGGCAGAAAGAGCGGCTTCGCTTAGCGGCGTTGAAAGGTTACGCAGGGTAACGTTATTTGTGAAAGCATCCGCTTCTTCCGTGCTTCCTTCAAAGCGAACGGTAATTTCCTCCGCTGCGCGATCGTGGGGAAAGCTGCTTTGATATTCCCTGCTCAGATAATACAGGGCTGGGAAGGTGCTCTTTAAGTTTATCAGATCGTATTCCGTGATGTCATTCCATGGGGATTCCTGATCGTTTCCCACTAAAATCAGCTTATACTTTGCTCTTGTCATAGCAACATAAAGCAGATTCAACTCTTCCTTGCGTTGGTTGCTTACATTGTGCAGTTTTGTTGCAAGCGAAGAGGCAGAGGGAGAAACATCCTCTGTATCAAGGCAATAGGTGTCGATGCCGCCACCGAGATCTCTGTCGTTGATTAAGCCGATGTCGGTGGTAAGTCTGAATTTTGTGGAAAGACCGCAGAGGATAACAATGGGATATTCAAGTCCCTTGGATTTATGCATGGTGGTAACGGTGACGCAGTCTACGCCCGATGCTTCAACCTCTTCCATCTCGTAGCTTTCACCGAAATAGTCTACGTATTCCAGAAACTCATGCAGTGTTTGTGCGTACGGCTTATCCGAAAGCGCAAACAAAAAGGAGCGCAATGCAGTAACCTCTCGCACGCCGTTGGGCTTAGCGGCAAGCAGTGTTTCCAGATTGTTTTCGTCGATAATTGCCGTAAGTAGCTCAAATACCGATAAATATCCGCTCATACTGCGGTAACGAGCCATTTTATCTGAAAACGCTTTGCACTTTTGGGCAAGCCTGTCTGTTTTTTCCGCATATAGAGAAAAGGCGCGGTA
>JAFQWR010000209.1 GCA_017407365.1 Clostridia bacterium | reverse complement strand
CCAAAATCCGCCTTTAATACGGAAGCGTCACCTACAATGAGATCAACCGGAAGAGAAAGCGTACTGCGAATCAGATACAGATCGGCTTCGGTAAGGTTTTGCGTCAGCAATACGCCCTCTCCGCCAAAGCCAACCCAAACGGCAAAGCCCTCGGTGGGCAGACGCAGCAGCGTAGCTTCTCCCACACGCACCGTTGCAGCGGAGATCAATTCCGTACACGCAATGCCCTTGTCTTCAAAATAGGCGCTTTCCTCCTCTTCGGGAGAGAAAACAAGCGCGTGCTTCACGTTTATATGCTCCGTCACCGTAAATGCAGCAGACATACGAAGTTGACCCTCAGGCACCACAAGCGCATCTATGTCGCTCTGCCTGAAAGCACCAAAGGCCCCGCTTTCGTTCTGCGTGATATTTGCATTCAGTAATATTCCTATTTTTGCACCGTCCGGTGCTTGCACAAGGGCAAACGATTCCCCTGCCATTGCCGTTACGCAAAGCGAGGATGGCTCCTTTCCGGGCAAGGCATACAGCCCAAAGGAGAGAAAAACCAGTATAGCACCATAAAGCGCACGCCTGCGATAGGGCGCAAGAATACGGCTTCCCATCAGCACCAATCCCAAAAGATAGGGCAAAGCTAAGGCGCCCATACCGTATACCGTCAAGGAGGATACGGATGCGGTTGCAAGCAGCTTTACAAAGAAATCCACCGCCTCTAATACCAATTGCCCAAGGCTCAGCAAAAAGCCAAACACGGGAGAGATGATACACACGAGAAGCGCTAGCATCAGCAAAATATACGCAACCGTAACGAGCGGAAGAACAATCAGATTGCCGATGGGCATCAGAAGAGAAACACTCTGGAAGAAGGAGGCACACAGGGGTAGCATTCCAAAGCCAACCGCAACGGATGCAGAAAGTGAATCTGCAAAAAATTTTGGCAAAAAGCCAAGCACCTTTGACAGCGGACGCACAAGAAGCGCAAGACTTGCCACCGCACAGAAGCTGAGCAAAAAGCCATGGTCGAAGGCATTTGCAGGCTGAATGACAAGCAATATCAACGCGGCGGCTCCAAGTGCGCTGAACAGATCGTATTTTCTGCCACAGATTTTGGCAAGCAGTGCAAGCACCGCCATCAGCCCCGCACGGATGACAGACGGCGAAAAACCGATTGTTGCCGCATACAGCAAAAGCACGGAGCCAACCAAAAGCGTCTGCGCCCAAAGCGGAAGCCTTTTACACAAAAACGCCACGATCATCATCAGAAACCCGATGTGCAGACCGGAAACAGCAAATAAATGCAGCAGACCAAGCGCAGAATAGCTCGTCCTTTGCTCCTTACCAAGGCCACTGCTGTCACCCAGAAGAATGGCTCTTGCAATCGGCTCAACATCTTCCGTGATGTTCTCTTTTAATAAAGCGCGGATGCTTCTGTTTAAGAACAGGGGCAGACTGTCTTCTACGCCGATTTTTTCGGAATAGGTAGGCTCGCATTCGTAGCAAAGCCCATCCGTCAGCACGCTTGCATTGACCGAGCCGTACAAAACAAGCCTGCGGCGGCGCAAATCTCCGTCGAAATATACCACGTCACCCAGCGCGTACTCTTCATCAACCGTTATATTCAAACGCCACGCCACATTCTCCCCATCCAGGTTCACGCGGTCTAACGCATACGTAAAATAGCCCTCTTCCTCCTCTGTAACGGCAAACACCCTGCCTGCGCCCGACGCGGCTGTATAGCCTTCGGGTAAGCTACGGTGCATTGCCTCCCGACAGGGGAAATATGCACTTCCCAACAGGATAAGCACAGCCATACCCACAAAAATCACACGGGATTTTACAGAAAATATAAAGCTTCCTTTTCGGCGTAAAAAGGCAACCAAACAAAAAAGGACAGCCGCCGCAAAGGTAAAAACAGCCGCTAGCACGCCGCTGACGGCAATTTCAAAGCCACAGCGAAGCCCCAGAAGAAGCGCTATAGCCCAAAGCACGGATATCCTTAAATTGATCAGCTGTTTTTCGGACAAGAGTAGCTCCTTTTATTCCTTCGGCCACTTAAAAAAGGGCATTCTTTGAAAAATACGGCAAAGCAAGGGGGCAACTGCGACAGTTACTGCCGCCTGCAAGCCATTAAAGAGTATGTTGCCTGCGGCAACGGCAAAGCCGTATAGTATCCCCTCATAAAGCAGATAGCCGATTACCATCCAGCATTCCGCCAACGCAACAGCAAGAAGACAGCGGAAGTATCCTTGCTTACCCTTGCGAAGCACTAACCACAGCAATACGCCCATAATCGCTTTGATAACAAGCGTTGCGGGGGCATAAACGGTATAGGCCAAAAACAAATCACTTAGTGCAGAGCCGATTGCCGCGGGAATCACCCCAAGCGCACCCATGCAAAGCACGGCGCACGTTAAAACGGTATCCCCAAGATTCACGTATCCGCCAAGCGGCAACGAAATACTGGGAAACATGGTAAAAACAGTAACAAGCGCAGTAAACAACGCAAGATAAACGATTTTTTTAGTCATAGAACGCCTTCTGTATCATAAATTACGTCAGCTTAAAATCCAATGATTCTTTAATACCTGCTCTATTTTAACCAATGGCAGATTGGTCTGCGGAAAGCCTATCAGCGCATATTTCATCCCCAGAAACAGAACGGAAATCAGACGCTTCTGGTGCGTTGCAACGCCGTGCAGAAAGCCTTCGATGATATGCGAAAGCTCCTCCTTTTGCCATTCGGGCAGGCCCTCCTGCGCCGCAACCGCATCCACCACGTCTGCACAAAGCTGATAAAGCTCCTCAAACATTGCCTCGTCTACATCGCAGGGCTCGCCGAAAAGATATTCCTTATCGCCACGCAAAACTACCTTTTCTACGGGAACGTGCTCTTCTGCCAAGGAAATCAGCGCCGCCACAAACGGACTCAACAGCTCGTGCTGAAAGCGCTTTGCCGATTCCGTCACGTCATTTGCAGGAAAATAAGAGGTGATCATATCGGGAAGCTGCGCGGGAGAATCCTTTTCGAACTCGCACATAAAGCAGAAAATAACGGCAACCATTTCCTCCCTTGTGGCAGGACGGTTTACACGAAAGCCCTTTTCGGGGTCGGGACTGAACAGAGCCTCCCACGCCGCAGCGTACGGAAAGCCCTCTACTGTACTGCCAACGATTTCGTAAAGCTCCTTGTTTTCTGCAATCAGCTGCATCAGGTTATTCATCTTTTTTTCAATTAAAATGATACCTGCGTTAAGCATTTCATCACAAACTTCCTTTAACTGACGTAACTGTTCTCCGCCCATAAATCACACCTCAATTTGTCTTTTTACTATTATAGCACACTTTGAAAAAAAATCAAAGAAGTATCATCAAAACTCTTGCTATTTTTTTGGCTTTGTGCTATAATGCACGCGATTAAACAAGGAGGTAATGCAAATGAAATCGGTAACCATCAGCTTGCGAATGGCGGAAGATGTAAAAGAGTTTGTTCCCATCGTGGAAAAATACGCTTTTGACATCGATCTGCGCAGTGGCAGATTCGTCGTAAACGCAAAATCGATTCTGGGTATTTTCAGCCTGGACCTGAGCAAGCCCATCGTTTTAGAGGCACACTCCGAAAACTGCGATGCGCTTATTGCTGACCTGAAGAAATTCATCATCTGAGTTTCTTCCAACGAAAAGTTTCACCTTTTTTGAAGCTTTTCCCTTCCAACGATAATTCTCCCGGAAATGGGTTTAAGGGCTACCGCAAAAATGCGATAGCCCTTTTTTAATTCCGAATCATAAACGCAAGCAAGGCGCCTATGCCGCGGGTGAGGGCGAGGCATCCTCTATCTCTCCCTCGCAATCGATCAGCACCGCATAAAT
>JAFQWR010000208.1 GCA_017407365.1 Clostridia bacterium | reverse complement strand
GCTACCCATACAAATTCGCGAAAACATCGCCATTGGCGAGGTAAAGGGAATGTAAGAGCAGATTTTCATCAACGTGGAGTCTACGCTTCCGCTTGCAACCGAAAAGATGACCACCATGATGGAAAACAGCACGATATAGGTGGCAGGTAAAATCAGAGTGCTGACGTCCTCTGCCTTACCTGCAAGCGAGCCTAATGCGGCATATACAAAGGCGTAGATAAAATAACCGAGCAGGAAGAAGAGAAGCATATATAGCAGCACGTTTACCGGAATATTGAACAGCGAGGAAATTATGACGTTACCGCTCCAATAATCCCGGTTGATTGCGTAAAACAGCACCGCAGAGCCCAAGATTGTCGCAAGCTGCCCCAGGCC
The DNA here is from genome assembly GCA_017407365.1 of Clostridia bacterium. Lineage (GTDB taxonomy): Bacteria > Bacillota > Clostridia > Christensenellales > HGM11417 > RGIG2219. The sequence continues at coordinate 1,748 of JAFQWR010000208.1, read as the reverse complement.
ACACAGACCTGCCGAAAGCACCTTGGCAAACATCAGACGTGTGGGTTTCGCGCTCGTGATGAGGATCTCCATTGCGCGCGAGCTTTTTTCGGACGCTACGCTTTGCGCCACAAGCTGACCGTACATAATGATGACCACATACAGACCAAATACAAGAATGTAGGTATACAAAAAGCTATCCGCCTGGTTTTTATCATAAATGACGGATGCCTGAACAAGTGTCTCTGCGGCAACAATCTGAGCCTTTTCCTCCTCGGTAAGATCAGAGCCCTTCAACGCCTCATCGCGGAATTTTGTGACGAGAACCTCATTGAATATCGCTGTGTTGCTATCGTATAACGAAAGATTTTTTACAATATAGCTGTAGCTCAAAGGCCCCGTAAGAATCATTGCGCCATCCGCTTCTCCTGCATAAACGGAGGCTTCAATCTCCTCAACGCTTAAATCCGTATACTCGAAGGTATATCCGGGCAGAGCGGAAAAATACGACATTGAAACATACGCCTCTACATCTGATTCCGCCATCTGATCGCTGAACAAAAATACTCTTTCGACTGTCACCGTTTCTTTTTCACCGATGACGGCAGGTACGGTAAGCACAGCACCAATTACGATAACGAACAAAAGAGTTACAGCAATAAATATCTTATTTCTCAGGTAGCTTTTGCATTCAAATCTGAAGATTGTAAAAAACTGATTCATTCTGCTACCCCCTTACCCTCTGCCGTATACTCCACAAAAATATCATTGAGCGAAGGCTCGTAAACATAAAATGCCTCAACATCCAAATTGTATTCGGAAAGCAACGATAAAAGCTCAGCCTTTAAGGTATCATTTGGCATCGTTACGGTGTAAGCGTTACCGTTTTTTGCATCTCTTTCACATATAAACGGAGTATCCGCAAGAATATCGCACAGATTGACATCATCCCTAAGGGTAATAACAATTCTGTTTCTGCCATAGCTTCTTTTAATTTCGCTGAGATTCCCCTTTAAGACAACTCTACCGTTGTTGAGAATGACAATGCTTTCGCAAAATTCCTCGATATAGTTCATCTGATGGCTGGAAAAGATTACAATTTTACCGTTATCAATCAGCTCGTTCACTACGTCCTTTAACAGCATTGCATTCACAGGATCAAGACCTGAAAAGGGCTCATCCAGCACAACGATATCGGGGTCTGAGATCAATGCGGCGGCAAGCTGAATTTTTTGCTGATTGCCCTTGGATAGCGTTTCAAGCTTTTTATCTGCATATTCCGTCATAGAGAGTCTACCAAGCAGAGAAAACGCAGAAGCCCTTGCCTCTTCGCGCCTTAGCCCTTTGAGCTCACCAAGATAAATAAGCTGCTCTAAAATAACCCTTTTGGGATACAGCCCACGCTCCTCGGGCAGATAACCAAGGCGTACGGAGTTTACACCGAGCGGCTTACCGTCTAAAAGCACACAGCCTGAATCGCAAGGAAAAACCTGCATAAGAATACGTATTGCCGTAGTTTTACCTGCGCCGTTTCTGCCAAGTAGCCCCAGAGCCTTACCGCTTTCAGCCTCAAAGGAAATATTATCAAGCACGAGCTTTTCACCAAAGGTTTTTGTTATTTGCTTTGCTTCCAATCGCATAAAACATCTTCTCCTAAAATGCGGCGATCAAATGATTGACCGTGGGTGTTTTTTTATCAAAATATATCACCTCGATAATATCAAACCGAATCCCCAGATCTGTAATTCTGTGGCTCTTGCAATACTCGT
>JAFQWR010000207.1 GCA_017407365.1 Clostridia bacterium | reverse complement strand
TCAGATGGCGTACAATCACCCCTTGCTTTAACAGATCGCCCTCGTAAACATCCTTTTTTTGCTTGCGCATTGTGCAAAGCGCCGCAAAGGCAACGTCGGGATAATCGGCCGCCTTGCTGTATCTTTTTGCAAGAAAGGGGTCAGCATATTTGTAGTCCGTAAGGTAAATATCCACGTAGCGCTCTGCGGCAGAAAGGGTTTCTTGTGTTTCATAGCCGTGTGTATTCCATACAATGGGGATTTTTGGCCTGTATAGCTCTAAAGCCTTAAAAATCTGCGAAGCGTAATGCGTGGGGTTTACAAGATTGATATTGTGAGCGCCTTGCGCCTCAAGCTCTGCAAACAGCTCGCTCAGCCTTTCTGCCGTTATATCAACGCCAATTTGCTTGTGGCTGACCTCGTAGTTCTGGCAAAAGGGGCACGCAAGCGAGCATCCGCTGAAAAACACCGTGCCCGACCCGTGCGAGCCGCTTATGGGTGGCTCCTCGTAAAAATGCAAGCCAACCCGTGCAACACGCAAGGCTTCACTGCTTAAACAAATGCCGTAATTCTCTTTTCTATCCGCGCCGCATTGGCGAGGGCATAAATAACACTTCATAGGCAACAGTTTATCATATTACCGATAAATTTGCAATCAAAATCACACAAGGGAGAAAAGTTTATGGATCTTACGATTATGCGCTGGCTGCAACAGATTCAGGCTGATTGGCTTGATAACATTGTTCTGGCTATCACGCAATTGGGCGGTACAATCGGCACCATTGGCATCATTGCCGTTGTTTACTTTTGCCTCAACAAAAGAGCAGGGGAGTTTTTACTTTTCAATTTCTCTGTTTCCGTTATGGTCAACAATGTTGCAAAGGATATTGTGCAAAGACCTCGCCCGGTAGGGCAGGAGGGCATTTACAGCAATCCCGCCGCAGTAGAGGATATCACCATGGCGGACGGCAGGCTTTCAACCTCCTTTCCCAGCGGTCATTCACAGGGGATTTCCTCAATAGCTTCAGGTATCAGCATCAATTATCGCAGACCTTGGCTGACTGCTCTTTGTGTAACGGTTGCACTTCTGGTGGGCTATTCGCGCATCTATCTCGGTGTGCATTACCCCTCCGATGTGCTTGTCGGCTTACTGCTTGGCGCAGGCATTACCTTCCTTTCGTGGTTTGTTTTTAACCGCTTTTACGAAAAAAGGCTGTGGATTTATTGCGGACTTGCTCTTTTATGCCTTCCCTTGCTTTTATTAAAGTCGTATAACACCGCAAAAATGATAGGGCTTCTCTGGGGCTTTGCGATAAGTATGATCATTGACGAAAGGTTTGTGCATTACGAGGCAGAGGGCGCATGGTGGAGAAGGCTTCTTCGTATGTTTATTGCCTTGGGAGTAGCGCTCGGATTCCGTATTATGCTGAAGGCGGTTTTCCCTTCGGGTGTGCTGTTTGAGTACCTGCGCTACTTTATCATGGTGCTTGCGGCTCTTGGTCTGTGCCCCTGGTTATACAAGGTAATAAAGCTGTAAATCGTTTTTCCCCGACGGTAGCAACGAATGTTTGCAATTGTCGGGGAATTCATTTGACATTTTTCTTTTATTATGTTATCATAGTAGCACTTTACTACGATAAAGTATTTTGCAAATAATTTCCGATAGGAGAAGCAATGAATCAGTTTGACAGAATCACCCCTTCGGGCACGAAGGATTATCTTTTTGAAGAATGTAAGCTGCGCCGCCGTGTAGAGGGGCTGTTGCGTTCGCTGTGCGAGCAGAGGGGCTACTACGAGGTTATTACCACAAGCCTTGAGTTTTACGACGTGTTTTCTTCGGGCGTGGGTAAAATTCCGCAGGAGCAGATGTTTACCATGACCGACCGCGAGGGGCGGCTTGTGGTTATGCGCCCGGATAGCACCAAGCCTGTTGCCCGTGTATTTGCCTCCCGTCTTGCGGCAGGTGGGGTTACTCCTCCCGTCAGACTGTATTACAATCAATCCGTCTTTCGCCGTAACATTGCCCTTTCCAAGCGGCTGGATGAAAGAATGCAGCTTGGTGTTGAGCTGATTGGTGCAGAGGGCAGTAAGGCAGATGCAGAGGCTTTGCTTCTTGCAGGTGATGCCTTAACAGCGGCCTTTGGGGATAATTTTGTCATCGAGCTTGGGCATAAGGCGTTTTTAACCGCTCTGCTAAACGATATCTGTGCGGATAATCAGAGCAAAAAGGAGGAAATTCTTTCTGCGCTTTCCTCCCGTAACTATCCCATGCTTTCTTCGCTTGCAGATCAGCTTGGCGAAAGGGGGCAACGCTTAAAGCAGCTTCCCAGGCTGTTTGGCGGAGTAGAAACGCTTGCGCTTGCAAAGGAAATCTTTCCATATCCCGAGGCTGAAAAGGCTGCGGAGGAGCTGCAAAGGATGCTTGCTCTGTTTGAATCCTGTGGTCTTTCCGACCGTATTTCTCTGGATTTTGCCGTTGCCAATGATTTCAATTATTATACCGGAATTATGTTTAAGGGCTTTGTGCGCGGTCAGGGCAGGGAGGTTCTTTCGGGCGGTAGGTACGATACCCTTTACGGAGATTACGGCATATCCATACCTGCCGTGGGCTTTGCCTTTGACGTCGACGAGGCTGTTTCATTTTTATTAAAGGAGCCAAAAAAGCAAAAGGGGCGTGCGCTTGTGTTGGTTTACGCCAATCTTGCAGATCAACCCCTTGCATACCGTAAGGCGGAAGAGTTGAAAAAATCAGGTGTCCGTGCGGAGGTCTCCCTCTTTGATTCATTGGAGCAAACGCTTTCCTATGCGCAGAAGCGAAAAGCGCAAAAGGTGCTTGTATATCAGAACGGTACGTTCGAGGAGGTTAAACCGTGTTAAGACTTGCCCTTACAAAAGGTAGATTAGAGCAAAAAACGGTGGAACGTCTTGCCGCCTCGGGAATTGATATCAGCCCCTTGCAGGAAAAGGGTAGGAAGCTGATTGTCCGACTCGGAGAGGAATACGAGGTTGTTTTTGCCAAGGCGGCTGATGTGGTTACCTACGTTGAGCACGGCTCGGCAGACGTAGGCGTTGTCGGCAAGGATACCCTGCTTGAAATGGGCAGAAGCGTATACGAACTTTTGGACCTCGGCTTCGGAAAGTGCCGCTTTGCCGTTGCCGCCTTAAAGGGCTACGACCCTTATGCAGGCTACGGAGTAAAAACGGTTGCAACCAAATATCCCACTGTTGCCCGCCGTTTTTTTGAAAGCAAAAATATGGATGTTGAAATTGTAAAAATAGAGGGCTCGGTAGAGCTTGCTCCCATTCTGCGCCTTGCAGACGCCATCGTGGATATTGTGGAAACGGGCACTACCTTAAAGGAAAACGGACTTGAGGTAGTGGAGACGGTTGCTGATATTTCGGCGAGATTGATAGTAAACGTAGCCAGCTTTAAGCTGAACAAGCAAGAAGTCGAGCTACTTGCTTCGCGTCTGAATGGGGCAAAAGAAGGCGTTAAAACGGATGGAGGAATATAAAATGCTACAACCTATCGTTGCGGACGGTGTTCGTGAGTACCAATTTTTGCAGATGCTGAAAGCGCGTGCAGGAGAGACAGACGCGCGTGTTGTTGCGTCTGTAACCGATATTTTAGCCAATGTAAAGGAGCATGGAGATGAGGCGTTGATTGCCTACGGAAAGCGCTTCGACGGATGCGATACGGTTCAGAAATATACATACGCTGACCTCAAGGCGTTTTATGATTCGGTCGATGCTGACTTTCGCAACGGCTTGATGAAGGCGAAGAAAAATATAGAGGATTTCCATAACAGGCAAAGGCAAGATGGCTTTTCGTTTACCCATAAGGGAGCAAGACTCGGTCAGATTGTCCGCGGACTCGATACGGTCGGGCTTTACGTACCCGGTGGCACGGCGGCTTATCCCTCGTCTGTGCTGATGAATGCTTTGCCTGCTAAAATTGCAGGAGTTGGCAAAATCATTATGATCACCCCTCCCTCGGGCGGCAGAATCAACCCTGAGGTAATGGCGGCGGCGTATCTTGCAGGGGTGGACGAGGTCTACCTGGTAGGCGGTGCGCACGGAATTGCCGCGCTTGCCTACGGAACGGAAAGCATCCCGCGGGTGGATAAAATTGTCGGCCCAGGAAACATCTATGTTGCCACCGCAAAAAGATTGGTTTACGGAACGGTGGATATTGACATGATTGCAGGGCCCTCAGAGATTATGATTATGGCGGATGAAACCGCGCGTGCCGATTATATTGCCGCAGATTTGCTGTCACAGGCAGAGCACGACCGTCTGGCAGGTGCCGTACTGGTCACCACAAGCAGGCAGCTGATAGATGCTCTTCCCGCAGAGCTTGAACGTCAGCTGAATGCGTTGCCCCGTAAGGAAATTGCAGAGGAGGCATTAAAGAATAACGGCGGTATCGTGCTTTGTGATTCCGACGAAAAAATGCTGGAGCTTGTCAACGCCTATGCGCCCGAGCATTTGGAAATCGTGACCAAGGACCCTTATGCGTTGATGGAGGGTGTCCGTCATGCAGGCTCCATATTTTTGGGTGCTTTTTCGCCCGAGCCCATTGGCGATTACCTTGCAGGTACAAACCACGTGTTACCCACGGGCGGTACCGCTCGCTTTTATTCTCCGCTGTCGGTGGATAGCTTTGTGAAAAAAATGCAATACATCTGCTACGACCGTGCGCTTCTTGAAGAGGACGCGGCAGACTGCATTACGCTTGCAGAGCGCGAGGGCTTGCACGCTCATGCAAATGCAATAAGGGTGCGCTTATGAGTTATAAGTTAGATCCCGCACTTGCCCGTTTAACGCCGTATGAGCCCCTCAAGGGCGATTACGCCATCCGTCTGGATGCCAACGAAAGCTTTCTGCCTCTGCCCGAGGAGGTTCTGCAAGGTGCGTTGCAGGCGCTTTCATCCCTCGATTATCGCCGATATCCCGATCCCGATGCCACTGTGCTTTGCAAGGCGTATGCTTCCTATCTTGGGGTTGATGCCGCAAGCCTTGTGGCAGGTAACGGCTCCGATGAGCTGATTTCACTGATTATCAATACCTTTTTGAGTGACGGAGATAAAATTGTCACCGTTACGCCCGATTTTTCTATGTACGCCTTTTATGCAAGAGTGCGTAAGGCAGAGGTCATAGAGATGCGCCGTGCGGCAGATTTTTCCTTTTCCACAGAGGAGCTTGCCGATTTTGTAAATAAAAACGGTGCGAATATCGTGGTGTTTTCCAATCCCAATAACCCCACAGGCGGTATCATTACCCGAAAAGAGGTGCTTTCTCTTTGCGAAAAAACGGACGCCTTGGTGATCGCTGACGAGGCTTATATGGATTTTTCCGATCAATCGGTGGCTTCCTTTGTCGATAAGTACACCAATCTGATCGTTTTGCGCACCATGAGTAAGGCGTTTGCGTCTGCCGCACTTCGTGTTGGCTTTGCTGTTGCAAACAAAACGCTGATTACCGTTTTGCGTGCGGCAAAATCTCCCTACAACGTCAATGCCATCAGTCAGACGGTTGGCGCGTTGATTTTACAGCAGAAGGGCTTTTCTGAGACTATAAATGCCTTGATTGCGTCAAAAAACGCTCTGTATCAGGGATTAAAGCAAATAACGGACGTTTTGGGTGCGCCCTTTGTTGCACATCCGTCGTCTGCAAACTTTGTGTATGTAACCACCCCCAAGGCAGGGGAAATCTATCAGAATTTGTTAAAGGAGGGTATTGCGGTGCGCGCCTTTTCCTCTGCATTACGCATCACAGCGGGAACGCAGGAGGAAAATAAGGCGGTGCTTCAAGCAATACGTGGTTTGTTATGAGAGAGGCAACCGTTGTACGTAAAACGAAGGAAACGGAAATTACCTTAACCGTTCAATTAGACGGAAGCGGAAAAACGGATATCAGCACAGGTATCGGCTTTTTTGACCATATGCTCACAGCGCTTGCTGTGCATGGCGGTATGGATCTGACGCTTAAGGTAGAGGGCGATTTGCAGGTGGATTGCCACCATACGGTAGAGGATACAGGCATTGTTCTGGGTCAGGCGATAAAAAAGGCGCTTG
>JAFQWR010000206.1 GCA_017407365.1 Clostridia bacterium | reverse complement strand
TCCATTCCTCTACCGCATAATCCCCACACTTTCTGCCGAAAAAAGGGCAAGAAAAAAGCGCCCCTCCCATATTGGGAAAAGCGCATTTTGATTTTGCTTATTATAAAAGCTCTAAAAGCTCGTGCATGGACATCTTTGCCAGCTGCTCCATGGTGTAGGTATTACCGGGCTTGCTGTAAAGGTCTGCAATCAAGCCGTATTTGGTGATGGAAACACCAAGATTTTTCGCTCTTTGCGCAATGCTTCCGTCCACGTTGGTACGCACCTCAATGCTGCTGTTTTGCTTACGGTACGCATCGATTGCCTCGTTGATGATGGCGGTGACCTCCTGCGAGTGGGATTCCGGAATGAGGTACAGCTCCTGCATCATCAGACCGGTGGAAAGCATATTCAGAGCCTCGCCCAAGGGCTTACCCAGAAGCTCTTCCTTTTCGACATTGAGTGCGCCCTGCGCAGTTTTGACCTCGGTGACGTTGCCATCGGTATCCACATAGACAGAAACGGCAAAGCGTGCGCAGTCGAATGTTAAGCCCGCATACGACGGCTTGCTTGGGTTGATGCCCATAAGGCACACCAGGGCAATGATAATTACGGCAGCTGCTGCGGCAACGGGCTGCCACCAGCTGAGCATACGGCTCGGCTTCTTTCTTACAGCAGGTAACGGAAGACGCTCTCCGTTTGCCATGCGCGCACGGACTGCGTCACGCACGTCGTGCGTACCTGCTTCAACTTCAGTTTTTAAGCTTTGCTTCCATTCATTCAGCGTCATGGCTTACCTCCTTTTTCCCTTTTTTGATTGGGAAGCCTTCTGTTGTATTTCGGTATCCTCTTCCTCGGAAAGCATCGATTTCATTTTGCCAACGGCACGGCGATAAAGCCACAGCACGGTGCCGATGGGCTTGCCGATTGCCTGTGCGATTTCTTTATGCTTATAGCCGCCGTAAACCTTCAACAAAACAATCTGGCGCTCTTCCTCGCTTAAAACGTCTAAATACGAGGTGATTTCCGTTCGGTAAAGAGAGCTTTCCTCTATGCGGTAATCGCCGAAAAGTGCTTCGTTATCGGCAATATCAACGAGCGTTTCCTCCCGTCGCTTCCGCAGTATATTGTAGCACACGTTGCGACAGATGCTGACAAGATAGCCATACGCATTGTTGCCCATACGGTAGTTGCCAATGCCGGAAAGCAGACGGATGTACGTTTCCTGCAAGGCATCCTCCGCTAAGGAATAATCCTTTAATATACCGAGAGAGATACTGTATAGCATACGGTAGGTGCTTTCGTATAAGACATCGAACGCCGCGCCCTCTGCCCCGCCCTCTTGCAGGCAGAGAATCAGCTTTTCTAATTCTTTATTGGTCATGATATATCCTTAAAAACAAGGCCACCCGAGCGTTGAGGCTCTGCAAAAGCAAAAGCCGCAGTACGTTGATACGAAAAACCCTTCTATAATATATACACGCGAGAGTGCCGTTTTATTGGTGATTTTTCCAATTTTTTCAAATTGAATTTACAGCCCGCCGTTCATCGAAATCAGTGCGCCGATGCCTATGAGAATCGCAAGAAGTCCTAGCACAAAAAAGGTGATTTTCAGGGGCGAGCGGGGCACCTTACCCGTGACCTTGCCCGTGGTTCCGTTTACAATAAAGCGGTATTTCTTTTCCTTAAAGGCGTAGTTCGCCAGATACAGCGGAACGAGCGTATAGCGGTAGCGGCGACCGGTATAAACAACCGAAAGATTGAGATAATCGACCACATCGGCACCGTACGCCGACTTGATGCGACTGCGCAGGTCCTCCTCGATGATGCGCTCGGAATCGCTCCACGCATCGTCCACCGACTTGTCGTAATGCTCTGCCGCAAAGCCTGCCAGATACCCCTTTTCGTAGACCACGGCACGGTCGAGCGAAAAGGGCTTGACGGCATTCAGCTCCTTTTGCGTAATCTGCGGACTCGCCTCCACCATGAGGTCGGCGTAATCCATATCGTAAGTACCCGATACGCGAAACCAACGGATTTCCGTTACGGTACGGCGGTTTTTGCCCGAGCCAACCGTACGGGTGACGTACTCTCCCAATCTGCCCTCGTAATCGCACGAGGCACTGCAATCGAAAATCCACGTGGGCGAATATACGCCGCTTGCCTTTACGATTTTTGCCTGCTTTTTGAGGGCATTGGGCACAAACCAACGCTTTTTGATCCATTGGTGAAAGCTGCTGCGCGCATCCTGCTCGGTGATGAAAAAGGGCACGACTGCATTGGGCTTGATGCCTGCAATCTCCGCCGTGGAAATCACGTGCGTTGCGCCGCAAAAGGGGCAGCTTTTGGCAATCTCTCCACGGGCGATTACCTCCTTGCCGCCGCAATTCGGACAGCAAAAAACGGCAGTTTCGGCATCCCAGCCGTCGTCACCTGCGGCTCCCTCGATGTATTCGATGGGGCGCACGTCACCGAGCGCGTTGAGCGATTTTTCCGTGCCGCAATGCTCGCAACGAAGCTTTTGCGACTTGGGGTCAAACACCATATCCGCACCGCACCCGGGGCATTTGTATATACTTGTTTCTGCGTGAAGCTCCCTTGCCCCTGCATCCATGTACTCTGCCATTTTCTACTCCTTTTTTATAGCACAAAAAACGCCTTGCAGCTGCAATGCGTTTTTTCGTAACTGATTCTTACTGCTTTTTTTACAGGCGGCTGCTGTGCCGCATTTGACCCTACCCCAAAAATGCGCCCGGAAGCGTACCCGATAAGGGGAGGGAGCTTAAAGCCTCTCTTACAGAGCGTTGATGCGAGCCAGAAGCTCTTCTACATCGATACCGTGCACCATGCAAGCACCCTCGATGCTTTCGCCGTGAGCCATAGCACAGCCAAGGCAGTGCATACCGGATGCCATCAGCACGTCTGCTGCTTCGGGTTTTGCTCTTAACAGATCTGCAATCAGCATATCCTTCGTAATTTCCATAATTATATACCTCTCTTTTCTTTCTTCCGCGGTCAGGCAAGAAAGCCCCTGCCCGACCTTTCGGTGATAAACAAATTTGCTTTACGCCAAGGATTTGGCGAAAAAAACGGTTATACGGGCGTGCCGCAGTCGGGACAGAACTTACTGCCTGCGGGAAGCGCCTTGCCGCACTTACTGCAATTACGCGCAACGGGGGTGCCGCAATCGGGGCAGAACTTACTGCCTGCGGGAACGGGCTTACCGCACTTGCTGCAGGGTGCGCCTGCGCCCACGGGCGTGCCGCACTTGCCGCAGAATTTTGCACCTGCAACCAGAGCCTCGCCGCACTTACCGCACACAGCGCCACCTGCGCCTCCTGCGCCTGCACCGCCCATGCCACTGCGCATAGCGTCTGCAAACAATGCACCCATGCCAAGACCTGCGCCCATGCCTACGCCTGCACCTGCAAGACCGCCGCCCTCGTTACGTGCGGCATCACGCATGGCACCTGCCGCCTCGTAGCGCATATAGTCACCCATAACGTCGCCCATAACGCCAACGGAGGTGCGCTTATCCATAGCCTCCTCAACCTCCTGAGGCAGGGAGAGATTTTCGATGACAACGTTCACCATCGAAAGACCCATCTCCTGCAGCTTGACGTTGAGCAGACGGGTAAGCTCCTCGGCGATTTCGTTGTATTGCGTAGCAAGGTCAATTGCGGCAATCTTCAGCTCGCCGATGGTGTCGGCAACGTTCTGCACGAGCAGGCTTTTGATGTAATCGCTGATAGCGGAAACCTCGTAGCTCTTGTTGGTGCCGAAGATTTCCTTTAAGAACAGGGCGGGATCCTCCACACGGAAGCTGTATTTGCCGTGACCGCGCAGACGGATCATGCCAAACTCCTTATCGCGGAGCATAACGGGGTTGGTGGTGCCCCACTTCTGGTCGGGGAACTGCTTGGTGTTTACAAAGTAGACCTCTGCCTTGAAGGGGGAATCGAAGCCGTATTTCCAGCCCATGATCTTGGTGAGGATGGGCAGGTTTTCGGTGGTAAGCTTATAGGAGCCGGGGCCGAAC
>JAFQWR010000205.1 GCA_017407365.1 Clostridia bacterium | reverse complement strand
TTTTCCTTAATGATTCTTCCCGTGCCGTTACAGGTAGGACAGGACCCCGTTGAAACGGTCTGACCGAAGATGGTCTGCTGCACACGGCGCGTCTGCCCCGAGCCCTTACAGCTGGAGCAGGTGGTATATTCCTTACCGTCCTTTGCGCCCGTACCGTTACAGTAGATGCACGACTCCTGACGCGTGACGGGAATTTCCTTGGAAACACCCTTGCAGGCCTCCTCAAACGAAAGGGTTACCGAAGCCTTGATGTCATTGCCCTTTGCCGTACGGCTTGAGCTACGGCGACCGCCGCCACCCATAAACATTTCGAATATGCTGGAAAGATCATCAAAGCCGCCTGCGCTGAATCCACCGCCGCCAAAGCCGCCAAAGGCACCGCCGCCTGCACGCATCGCATCGTATTGCTGACGCTTTTTGGGATCGGAAAGCGTTTCGTAAGCAAGGTTGATTTCCTTAAACTTCTTTGCCGCCTCCTCATCTCCCGGGTGCAGATCGGGATGGTATTGCTTAGCAAGCTTGCGATAGGTATTTTTTATCTCTTCATCGGTTGCCTTTTCAGACAAGCCGAGTATGTCGTAATAGCTTTTTTCTGCCATAACTCTCCTTTTTCAGGGGGAAAGCCTTCCTGCCCCCTATTACACCAAATGCGACGGCGCAAAAATGTGCCGTCGCTTCGGGTAATCTACGGTATAAAACAGATACCGGCTTATTCGTCGTCGCCGTCGGGCGTGGTGAAGTCCGTATCCTGTGCCTGCGCACCCTGCGCCTGCTGATACATCTTGCTGATGATGGGAGCGCTTTCCTTCTGCAGCGTTTCGAAGGCTGCCTTCAGCTCCTCCTCGTCGTTACAGTCGAGATGCGTTTTAGCTTCGTTTACGTCGCCGGTCAGCTTTGCCTTTTCTTCCTCGGAAATCTTATCGCCGCTTTCGCTGAGGAATTTTTCCAGAGAGAAGATCATGTGATCGAGGTTGTTGCGTGCCTCTACCACGGCCTTGCGCTTTTTATCCTCTTCGGCATACTGCTCTGCTTCCTTCACCGCACGGTCTACCTCTTCATCCGAAAGATTGGTGGAAGCCGTGATGGTGATGTTCTGCTCCTTGCCCGTGCCAAGATCCTTAGCGGAAACGTGTACGATACCGTTCGCATCGATATCAAAGGTAACCTCGATCTGAGGTACGCCTCTGGGAGCGGGAGCAATGCCCGAAAGCTCAAATCTGCCGAGTGTTTTGTTTTTATCTGCCATTTCGCGCTCACCCTGCAGAACGTGAATGTCTACAGCGGGCTGATTGTCTGCGGCAGTAGAGAAAATTTCCGATTTTTTAATGGGAATTTTGCTGTTTCTGGGAATCAGCTTGGTGAATACGTGACCCATCGTTTCGATACCAAGGCTTAAGGGCGTTACGTCTACAAGCAGAACGTCCTTGATTTCACCTGCAAGAACACCGCCCTGAATAGCTGCACCGATAGCAACGCATTCATCGGGGTTGATGCCCTTGAA
>JAFQWR010000204.1 GCA_017407365.1 Clostridia bacterium | reverse complement strand
AATTATGGAAAACAAAAAGACTGCAGCTTTACAGGCGCACGAAGAGTGGCACGGAAAAATAGAAACACTGGTGCGTTCTGAGGTGAACAATAAGGCAGAGCTTGCTGTTGCTTATACCCCCGGTGTTGCAGAGCCCTGTATTTCAATTAAAAACGATCCCGAGGAGGCATACCGTTATACGCGTAAATGGAATACGGTGTGTGTGCTTTCTGACGGTAGCGCCGTGCTTGGTCTTGGTAATCTTGGCGGTCTTGCGGGGCTTCCCGTAATGGAGGGTAAAAGTGTTCTTTTTAAGACCTTTGGTAACGTAGACGCCTTCCCCATTGTTCTTTCCACGCAAAACACAGAGGAAATCATTGCCACAGCAAAAGCAATCGCCCCTTCCTTTGGCGGTATCAATTTAGAGGATATTTCTGCACCTCGTTGCTTTGAAATCGAGCGCAGATTAAAAGAGGAATTGGATATTCCCGTTTTTCACGATGATCAGCACGGAACAGCAATTGTTGTTCTTGCAGGCCTTATCAACGCATTAAAGGTGGTGCATAAAACGGTAGCAGAGTGCAAGGTTGTATTAAATGGCCCCGGTGCGGCAGGTACTGCAATCTGTAAGCTTTTGCTTTCTTACGGCTTTGACAATATCATTTTATGTGACGAGCACGGAACGTTGTACAACAGCCGCGAGCACATGGATTGGGCAAAAACAGAGCTTGCCTCACTTACGAACAAAGAAAACCTTGTCGGTTCGTTAAAGGATGCTATTAAAGGTGCTGATATATTTATTGGTGTTTCCGTTAAAAATGCACTTTGCTCCGAGGATGTTGCCACCATGAACCGTGATGCTATCGTATTTGCAATGGCAAATCCCGCTCCTGAAATCATGCCCGAGGATGCCAGACGCGGTGGCGCGGCAGTTGTAGCAACCGGAAGAAGTGACTATCCCAACCAGATCAACAACGTTCTTGCCTTCCCCGGTATTTTCCGCGGTGCTTTTGATGCAAGGGCGAAGGCAATCACCGAGGAGATGAAGCTGGCGGCGGCAGAGGCGATTGCATCTCTCATTACCGAAGAAAATCTTTCTGCTGATTGTATTATTCCCGACCCCTTCGATAAGAGGGTCGCCGCAGTAGTAGCTGAGGCTGTTTATAATACCGCAAAGGGTAAATAATAAACGGTGCGCTTATAGGAGATAACAATGAATAACGAATCACCCTTTCCCGAATTTGACGAGCAATCTGAGCAAGGCTCTGTAAAAGAAGAGGAGCAAGGTAATAACGTTCCCCAAGGCGGTTATGTTCCCCCTGTTTATACAAAGGTATCAAAGGATAACGGGGAGGAAAAACCTAAAAAAACTGCGAATAACACGGTAACTTTAATTTTAACCTTTGTGCTTGCAATTCTATCCTTCTTTTGCGGCACCATTTATTCGCAAAGCTACAAAAGCGAGGAAGAGCAGCTTGCCGCCTGGATCATCCGTACGATCAAGCAAAATTCTATTTATGCAGAGAATTTCACCGACGAGCAATGGGAGGCTCTGCTTTCGGGTATGGGCAAGGGCGCCATCGAGGCGGGCTTCATCGATACCGAAATAGATATTTATTCCGATTTTTACAGCCCTGCCGAAATTGCAGAAATGCAGAATGAATTTACAGACGGCTCCCGCATCGGTATGGGCGTTTCGATGATAGCAGATCCTACCAACAAGTATGTGCTGTTATATTCTGTAATTAACGGAAGCCCTGCCTGCAGCTTTGTCGGCAAGGATTCTGAGGGCAATGAGTATAAGATGCAAAAAGGGGATCGCTTTTACGGCATTTCCTATTTTGTTGATGAAAACGGTGCTGTGGCTGATGAGGGCGAGCAGGTTTTTGTTAATTTCTACGAGGAAGGTGTTACCTTAACAGAAATTGGCAGTTATTTTGACCGATTTAAGGAGAATGAAGGCTTTACCTTACTGATGGACCGTGCAGATGAAAACGGAAGCTATGGCACGATCATTTCATTCCCTGCCTATTTACAAAGCTATGCTCCCGAATATTCCACCTTTTACGATCACACCAAGCTTTCGGTTTTGCCCACCGATACAGCTCTGATTCAGCTTACAAGCTTTGAAAAGCCCTCCTCCAAAAGCTTTATTCGCGATATGGAAGCGTTTAAGCAAGGCGGCTATTCCAATCTGATTTTAGATATGAGAGGCAACGGCGGTGGCTTTGTTTCGGAAGCAAAGGCAATCTGCTCCTATCTTGTAAAGGATGAAAACAATAGCAGAAATACTCTGATGGCGTATGACGTATATGCAGGCGGTGCAGAAAAAAAGTATTATACAGACAATAATTATTTCGATTCCTATTTCAGCGAAAGCAGTAAAATCATTGTTCTTGCAGACAGTCATTCCGCATCTGCTACCGAGCTTACGCTGATGACGATGAAGTATTACGGAACCGTTGATGTTATTATTGGTGAAAATACCTACGGTAAAGGTATCACACAGCAGTATTTTTTTCAAAATCCCTTCAAAATTGAGGGCTTTTGCTTAAAAATCACCGTTTCTCAGCTATTCGATCCTTCCAGAAACACCATACACGGTGTGGGAATTGCTCCCGATATCACCGTTGTGCAAACGGAAGATAGCACAGTCTCCAACGATGATGCAACCATTCTTAAAGCAATAGAATGGTTATCAAATGCAGCTTCGTAATTCTATATCCCTGCTACATGAAGCAGGGATATTTTTTTGCAAAAGTATTTTACTTGACTTTCATAAGTTAAAGTGCTAAAATATAGATACTCAATTTGCTAATGAAAAGGGGAAAGCAATATGTACCGTTCTAAATTTGAGTCCGAAAGCTGCGATCTTTTGTTTGATGCTATTTTAACCTTAAAAAACAGAGAGGAATGCTACCGTTTGTTTGAGGATCTTTGCACTATTCATGAGTTAGAGGTTTTATCACAGCGTATGGCTGTTGCAAGACTGTTGAATGAGCAAATGACCTATCAGGATATCGCACAAAAAACACAGGCCTCCACAGCAACCATTTGCCGTATCAACCGTGCATTAAACTACGGCTCAGACGGTTACCGCCTTGTATTAGAAAGAATGGAAGATAAGAATCATGTCTGATTTATTACAAAAATTAAATGATATGCAGCTTCTTGCCGTTAAGCATACGGAAGGAGCTGTTTTGGTTGTTGCAGGTGCAGGAAGCGGAAAAACCCGAGTGTTAACGCACCGTATTGCCTACATTTTGGAACAAAAGCTTGCCACCCCACGAGAAATTATGGCAATTACCTTTACCAATAAGGCAACGCAGGAAATGCAGTCACGACTGATGAATATGGTTGGTAATATCGACGGAATGTGGGTATCTACCATTCACGGTATGTGTGCAAGGATTTTACGCAGATACGTTTCCTATCTTTCCGGATTTCAACCGGGTTTTACCATTTATTCCGAAACAGAAAAGGAGCGTGTATTAAAGCGTATTCTTCCTGATATTGTCGGGGATGATGTCAGTAAATATCTGCGTGAAGTAAAGTTTGAAATATCAAATGCCAAAAACCATGCAATCTCACCTGAGGAATATCCCAAAAATGCAATCAGCGACAGTCAGACGCTGACTGCTAAGGTGTACCCCTTATATCAGGCAGAGCTTCTTCGTTGCAATGCAATGGATTTTGATGACCTGCTCACCCTTACGCTCAAGCTTTTATCTGAAAGCAAAGAGGTTCTTCAGGAATTACAGCAACGCTTTCGTTATATCCACGTGGATGAGTTTCAGGATACCAACCGTGTGCAATACGATATCGTGCGCTTGCTTGCGGGCGGTCACGGAAATATTTTTGCTGTCGGTGACGACGATCAGAGCATTTATGCATTCCGCGGTGCGGTTGTAGAGCATATGTACTCCTTCCAGAAGGATTTTCCTGATGTCACGGTATATAAGCTCGAGCAAAACTACCGTTCCTCTCAGTTTATTCTTGACGCTGCAAACAATCTGATTGCAGACAATCGAACAAGAATGAGTAAAAAGCTCTGGACGAATAACGGTAAGGGCTCTGTAATTGTCTGCAAATCCCTTTCGGGGGAATCCGCTGAGGCGACTTTTGTTATTGGTCAGATCAGAAGCATGGTCGATCGCGGAGGATACGATTACAGCGATTTTGCCATTCTTATGCGTATGAATGCTATGACGCGTGCGTTTGAGCAGGAGGCAATGGGGTATGGTGTTCCGTATAAGGTTTACGGGGGCTTCAAGTTCTATGAACGTAAGGAAATCAAGGATGCCGTTGCGTATTTACAGCTCATTGTCAATCCGTTCGATGAGGAGGCTCTGCGCAGAATCATCAATGTACCCAAGCGCGGAATTGGTGATGTAGCGCTGAAAACGCTTAAAGAATATGCAGATGCATCCCATCTTTCCTTGTTTGATATGATTTTGCAGGCAGATGCACTTCCCGGTGCTTATGCCAAAAAATTTATGCCCTTTGCTCGGTTGATGAAGGATTTGATTTACGAATCTGCGCTTGTTCAGCCTGCGGAATTCATCAAGTCCGTCATAAAAAAGGTTGGCTTAGATAAGATGTACGATAAAACCACGGAGGAGGGCGCGGAAAAGCTTGCCAACTTAGATGAGTTTATTTCTTCTGCAGAAGAATTCTTTAAGGCAAATCCTAACGAGCCTCTTTCCGGTTACTTAGAATCCGTTTCCTTAATGAGTGACGTTT
>JAFQWR010000203.1 GCA_017407365.1 Clostridia bacterium | reverse complement strand
TGCATCATTTTGATTTTTACCGCTTAAACAGCGAGGACGAGGCAGAGGAGCTTGGCTTAGAGGAGCTTTTTGGCGCAAGCAATGCGGTATGTGCGGTGGAATGGGCGTCTAAAATTCCGTCCTATCTGCCCGAGAGTTATGCGACCGTAACCATTGAGAAGCTGGGCGAAAACCGCAGGAAAATCACCATCCGCACGCCCTTTGAGGTGAAGCTATGATTTTGCTTGCTCTGGATACCTCCAAAAAATCGCTGACCGTTTCGCTTACGGTAGACGGCGTACAGCACGGCGCGTATTTTGCAGATTGCGGAGTAACGCACTCGGAGGTGCTTTTGCCGCATATACAGCGCATTATGGATGAGGCAGGGGTAACCGTTTCACAGCTTGACGGCGTTGGGTGCGTGGTCGGCCCCGGTAGCTTCACGGGCATCCGTATCGGTGTCACCACCGTGCGCGCCATTGCACAAGTGCAGAATATTCCCTGTGTGGCTGTCACCTCTACCGAGCTGATGGCATACCTTGAAAGGGAGGCCTGCATCACGGCGACCGATGCCGCACAGAAAAAGGTGTATTATCAGGCGTTTGAGTGCGGCAAGCCGCTGACAGAGCCCTCCGTTTGTGAGGCTAAGGATTTTGACGCTCTGCCCTATGGGGGCAAGGTAATCACCGATATGCCCTCGCTTGTCACTCAAAGACCGTGTGTGCAGTTTGACAGCAGCTTAGAGGCTCTTGGCGGTATCGTAAGCGATCGCTTTTCGGGCGGCAAGACTGTTGACTACAACGGCTTGGTTCCCCTCTATGTGCGGGAATGTCAGGCGGTGGAAAGCCTGAAGGCAAAAAAGTGATCGCGCCGCTGACAGAAAGGGATCTTGCCGCTGTTGCCGCAATCGAAAGGGAGTGCTTTTCCTCTCCGTGGAGCGAGGAAATGCTGGCTTCCTCCTTGCGTGGTGGCACGTTTGTGATCCTTGGTGAATGGGAGGGCGACAGGCTGAAGGGGTATCTGAATTTTTATCTGATTCCCCCCACGGCAGAAATCGGTAACCTTGCGGTAACGGAGCACTTCCGTCGGCAGGGGGTAGCGCGCAGGCTGCTGCTCTTTGCCTTTGACTACCTGAAGGAAAAGGGGCTCACCTCGATATCGTTGGAGGTGCGCAGTAAAAATACCAATGCGATCGCGCTGTATACCTCGCTCGGCTTTGTGCCGGAGGGAGTACGCCCCCGATACTACGGCGATGACGACGCGATTATACTTTGGAAGTATTTTGATTGAATCCATTCGTATCGGTAGTCTTTCCGTCCGTGTAAAAACGGAGGGAGAGGGTGAGGCTCTTTTGCTTCTGCACGGCTGGGGCGGCAGTATCGAAAGCGTTGCGCCCCTCATGGCAGATCTTTCCCCGTATTGCCGTGTGATAGCCTTTGATTTCCCCGGCTTTGGCAAAAGCGATGCGCCCAAAAAAGGGTGGGGAGTAAAGGAATACGCCACACTTACCCGTGCGGTTATGCGTCGCTACGGTGTGCGACGGGCGCATATTGTGGGTCATTCGTTTGGCGGAAGAGTGGCGTTATATCTGGGTGCCTGCTTTGGTGGCACTGTAAATCGCATGGTACTGCTTGCAGGTGCAGGCGTAAAGCCCAGACGGAATATCCGCTACTACTATCGGAAATACCGCTACCGTGTGGCAAAGTTTTTGCACCGTCACGGCTTATGCAACAAATTTGATGCGCAACAATACGGCAGTGAGGAATACCGTTCGCTGAGCGGGGTAATGCGGCACACCTTTTCGCTTGTGGTGGAGGAGGATTTATCGCCCCTGCTCGGGCGTGTTTTTGCGCCAACGCTTTTAATCTACGGCGATAAAGATCGGGAAACCCCGGTATATATGGCAAAAAAAATGGCAAGGCTGATGCCAAAGGCAACCTTGCAGATACAAAAGAAATGTGGGCATTTTGCCTATCTTGAAAAACGAATGCAGATTTCGTACGCTTGCATTCGTTTTTTATTTTACCCAAAGGAAAAGGAGAATGAATGAGGGAAGTAAAGAAACGGAGGAGTTGCCGATGAACGTTGTGCTTTCGCCCTTACTGCTGCTTGCGGCGTTGCCCTTTTTGCATTGCTTGCAGGCAGGAGGATACCGCACTTTAAGCGCCATGCGGAAAATCCGCCTTTATGAGGTATTGCCTCTTGTTTTTGCGGCGGCTGCCGGTTTTTTTCTGAACGGAAAGGCTCCGCTCTGGGGCAGAATCTGCGTGGGGCTCGGCTGTGCGGCTTCGTGGGTAGGCTGGCTGATGCATAAAAGGCAGGCAAGGCTTAAGCTGACGCACCGCATGATACGCATTCTTTTTGCAACGTCTGCCCTTACTCTTGCCGCTTGCGTGCTTTTGCCCGTGTATCTGTTGCCGCTTTCGCCTGTATTTTCCTCGGGGGCGGGGCACCTTCTTGTGTTGCCCATAGAGGGGTGTATCTATCTGCAATACCGAAAAAGGGCAATACGGCGGCTTGCGCAGATCAGACCCACGGTGATAGCGGTTACGGGTAGTGCGGGCAAAACAAGCGTAAAAAATATGATTGCCCATCTTTTGGAGGGGAGCTTCCGCACGGTAGCCTCGCCTGCTTCATTCAATACGCCCAAGGGTATTTTGCGCACCGTCACCGAATGCCTGAAGGAGGATACCGAGGTGCTTGTGCTGGAATACGGCGCAAGAAGAAGGGGAGATATTGCCGCTCTGTGCCGTATCGTTCCGCCCGATATATCTGTAATCACCTGCGTGCTCGGTCAGCATCTTGCCTCCTTTGGAAGCATAGAGGGGGTGCTTCGCACAAAAACGGAAATCGTGCCGCATACAAGGGATATCTGCTTCTACAATGCAAACGATCGGGCTCTTGCTTCCTTTTTTGCAGGGCGAACGGGAGTCGGTGTGCCAAATGCAGATGTAAGCATAAAGAGCGGGCATAGCACGGCAGAGGGGCAAGCGCTTCGGGTGCAGCTGAACGGAAAGGAATATTTTGCTCTCTTCCCTCTTCTGGGGGCGCATCAGGCGCGGAATTTGGCGCTGAGCGTGGCGGTTGCTGTAAAAATGGGTGTGAGTGATTGTGACATCATACAAAGGATTGCCACTATGCCCTGCGTGCCGCACAGGCTGTTTGCGATAAAAAGAGGGGATATGCTTATCCTTGATGACGGCTACAATTCCAATGCCGTGGGCTTTACGGAGGCGATGCGCATTCTGCACTCCTTCGAGGGGGTGCGCATTGCGGTAACGCCCGGTGTGGTGGAGCTGGGCGGAAGACAAAGGGAAATCAACCGAGCGCTGGGCAAAAGCCTTTGTCTTGCCGACTACGCCTTTGTTATCGGTAAAAATGCGGCGGCGCTCCGTGAGGGGGCGTTGCAGGCAGGGATGTGTGAGGATCGTATCTTTTTTGCAAAAAGCCGTGATGAGGCGGTGCGTATGCTTGCAAAATATCACGTGGGAAAAACCGTCGTGCTGTTTGAAAACGACCTGCCCACAGTTTAAGGAGGAAAAATGAAGGAAGCCGTAGCAATCGTATTTGGCGGAAAAAGCTGTGAGCACGATATTTCCGTGCTGACGGGCGTGCTGTGCTATCATGCCTACCCGAGCGAAAGCAAAATCGCCGTTTACATCAATGAAAGCAATGAAATGCTTTGCGGAGAGCCGTTAGAGGATATCCGCTATTATAAGGGAGAGCTGAGCAAAAAGCCCACGCCCTGTCTGCTATGCGGCAAAATACTGTATGCAAAAAGAGGCAACCGCTTAAAGCCAATTGCAAGGCTTTCTGCGGCAATCAATTGCTGTCACGGCGGTATGGGTGAGGGCGGTGAGATGTACGGCTGTTTTGCAATGAACGGCGTGCCTCTTACAGGGTGCGACTGCTATGCATCTGCGGTCTGTATGTCCAAAACGCATACGGCAGAAATTCTGAAAGCGCACGGCTTTGCGGTGGCAGAGGGCGAGAGTGTAAGGTCAGAGGGAGAGGCATTGGAAGCGGCAGGCCGCCTTGGCTTTCCGCTGATTGTCAAGCCGGATACACAGGGCTCCAGCATCGGTATCTCTGTGGCGCAATCGGAGGAAGAGCTGAAAAAGGCGTTTTTGCTTGCGCAGAGCTATTCTGATTGCGTACGTGTGGAGCGCTTTATTTCGGGGGCAACCGAATTCGATTGCGCCGCGCTGGTCACCGACGGCGGCGTTTTAATCTCCGGGGTGCGTGCGCCCCTGCACCGTGCGCCCGCCTATACCTTTGATGAAAAATATCTGCAACAAACGGAAAACGGAGAGGTGCCGCCCCATGTGCTGTGCGCCGTGAAGGAGCAGACGGCAAGACTGGCTTCCGTTATGCATCTTTCGGGCGCGGTACGCGTGGATTATCTGTATAACGGCGAAACGCTTTACGTGGGGGAGGTCAACACGGTGCCCGGCTCTATGGCGTACTATCTGTTTGAGGACGTGGGAATCAAGCTGCCCGATATTCTTGTTACCATGGTCAGGGAAGCGCAAAAAAGGGAGCAAAAAAACGCCGCACTGCAAACACGATTTTTATCGGGCGTGCTAAAAGGCTGTTTACCTTGTTGCAAAGGGGGTAAAAAAATGGTATAATGTATACAGAAAGGTTCATTTTCCGTAAGATGGTCTTGCCTTGATAAAAATACGGTAAGGATATTTGACGGATAAGGAGTTTGTGATTATGGTACGCTTCGGCCCAAGTGGAAATTCGCAAAGCTTCATCGATGCGGGTGTCAAGGATACCGCTTCCGTTGCGCCTCTTGTGGGGGCAATGGGTCTGTCGCTTTACGAATATTCCTTTGGCAGGGGTGTGCGTATGTCAGAGGAAAAGGCGGCGGAAATCGGCAGGGCGTTTTTGCTGCACGGCATCGAAATTTCGGTGCACGCGCCCTATTATGTCAATTTTGCAAACCCCGATTCCGAAATGATCGGTAAATCTATTGGCTACATCACAGACAGCGCAATGGCGGTGAGGCGAATGGGCGGTAGCCGTGTGGTGTTTCATCCTGCCTCGCAGGGGAAGGATATCCGCAGTGTCGCACACCGTCGCACGCTGGAAAACGTGCAGAGGCTGATGGATGCAATGGAGCAGGCCTCGCTTACGGATGTAATTGTATGCCCCGAAACGATGGGTAAAATCGGGAATATGGGCACACCGCAGGAGGTTTGCGAAATCTGTGCTCTGCACCCAAGCATATATCCCTGTGTGGATTTTGGCCATATCAACGCAAGAGAGCAGGGCTCGCTCAGGACTGAGCAGGGCTACCGCGATTTGTTTGCCCTGCTGAGCGACAGCCTGCCCAAGGAAAAGCTTGTGAATATGCACGTGCATTTTTCGCAGATTGCCTACACCGAAAAGGGCGAGAAATGCCATCTGAATCTGGGCGAGGGCGAGCCGCCCTATCAGCCGCTTATGCATCTGTTTTACGAATACGGCATTTCTGCACACGTTCTGTGCGAAAGCGCAGGGCGGCAGGCAGAGGACGCCGCACTGATGCAGGCGTATTATCAAACTGTTTGTAAAGGGTAACGGCTTTTAGCCAAGGAATATGCATAAAAACGCACGCCAACGGCGGTTGCGTAAGGAATAAGGGGAAGCACCTTAAGGAGGTACACCTATGAAAAACTACGGTATTTACAAGGTTGCGGCGGCAACGCCCGCTCTGCGCGTACTGGATGTTGCCTATAACGAAGCGCAGATTGCAGACTTGATTGCCAAGGCAGAGGAAGCAAAGACAGACGTGCTTGTGTTTCCTGAGCTTTGCCTCACGGGCTATACGGCAGGGGACATGCTGTTGCAGGATACCTTGCTTGTTGCGGTGGAAAGGGCGCTTTTGCGGCTTGCCTCCTGTGTGGGCGAGATGCTTGTTTTTGTAGGCGCTCCCTTAAAAAAGGGCGGCAAGGTGTTCAATTCTGCGGTTGCCATGGCAAACGGCAGAATACTCGGTGCGGTGCCCAAGAGCTATCTGCCCGATTACAGCTCCTTCTGCGAATCCCGTTGGTTTGCGCGCGGCGAGGCTTCGGGTGAAATCACGCTTGCAGGCGAGGCTTTTCCCTTTGGCACAGACCTTCTGTTTGAGGCAGAAAACTTCCCCGAGCTGAAAGCGGCGGCAGAAATCGGTGCCGATTTATGGGCAACTGTTTCGCCCTCCTGCTTCCACGCTATGGCAGGCGCAACGCTCATTTGCTGTCCCTCTGCCGATAGCGAATCGGTCAACGGGGCGTATCTGCGCAAAAAGCTGGTGCTTGCACAGGCATCGCGCGCAATTTGCGGCTATGTATACGCAAATGCAGGCGAGGATGAATCCACCACCGATGCAGTATATTCCGGTCATAACGTCATTGCAGAAAAGGGCACGCTGATTGCCGAAAGCGAAAAGTTTACCAAGGGTATCGCCTTTGGTGAGGTTGATATACAAAAAATACTGTACGAGCGCCGTCGCCGTGACACCTTTGCGCAGAGCGAGGAGGGCTACCGTACCGTATGCTTTACCTTGCGGACGGAAAGCGCAAGGCTTACGAGAGGTATCTCCAAGCTTCCCTTCGTGCCCTCGCGCAATCTGCACGAGCAGGCAGAAAGCATTCTTTCCTTGCAGGCGCATGGCTTAAAAAAGCGTCTTGCACACGTAAGGGCAAAAACCGCCGTCATCGGTGTTTCGGGTGGCTTGGATTCCACACTCGCGCTTCTGATTGTTGCGCGTGCCTTTGACCTGCTTGGGAAGGACAGAAGGGATATCGTGGGCGTAACTATGCCCGGCTTCGGCACCTCCTCCCGTACCAAGAGTCAGGCAGAAAGGCTGATGGAGGCGCTTGGCTGCACGGTAAGAAAAATTCCCATTGCAGACGCCGTGATGCAGCATTTTAAGGATATTTCTCACGATCCTGCCGTCACCGACATCACCTACGAAAATGCGCAGGCGCGTGAGCGTACGCAGATTCTGATGGATATTGCCAACAAGAACGGCGGCATGGTAATCGGTACCGGCGACATGTCGGAGCTGGCGCT
>JAFQWR010000021.1 GCA_017407365.1 Clostridia bacterium | reverse complement strand
TGTGGAAAAATACGGTCTGCAGCTTACCGAAGAAATGAAAGCACAACTGGGAAAAGAAACACCCAAATCCCTTTCCAATGTGACCATGGAGATCACAGGAAGCGTGACACAGCTTTGCGAGGACGCAGCAAAAGCCGCAGAATCTCTCGGTTACAGACCAATGATCCTGACAAATATGCTGGACTGCGAAGCAAAGGATGCAGGCAGATTCCTTGCATCCATCGCAAAGACCATCCAGAAAAACGGTCTGCCTCTGAAACCGCCCTGCGCCATCATCTGTGGCGGCGAAACCATTGTTCACATCACCGGAAAAGGCAAAGGCGGCAGAAATCAGGAACTGGCTCTGGCAGCCGCAGACGCCATCAGCGGCATAGAAGGTGTTGTTATCGCCGCAGCAGGTTCCGACGGCACAGACGGCCCCACAGACGCTGCAGGCGGCATCGTTGACGGAAATACGAAAACGCTTCTTTCCGAAAAAGGCATTTCCATCCCTGCCATTCTGACCGAAAACAATTCCAAGCTTAAGGGCAACTACGCAGCCTTCGGTAAGATAACCGATATGGAAGTGCTTGATGCGATTCTTAAGGCTATCGAAACCAACGCAGATGGAAGCATCACAGAGGCTACCGCGCCTAAAATTACCAAGATTTCTCTCCACGAATCGCACGATTAATGTTAATATGTAAACTTTAATTGTCAAAACGGCTATCCACGGCTTTGTACCAAGGATAGCCGTTCTTTTTTTATAGATTGGTAATTGATTTTATAAACGAAAGCTTGCTTACAAGAAATGGAAACAGCGCAGGACAAAGCGCTCCGTTGCAGACCGTCTGCACGATATAAAAAACCGCACCTCTGAGATAATAAATTATGAGGTTTTTAAAATAGTTCTCGTTTATTCCAAGATAAAACGCAGCATCTATAACCGAGGAAAGTATGCCAAAAAAGACCGTAAGCCCCACCGCTACGGCAGTAAGGATCCATCGCCCCCTCACTCCGCGTCTTGAAAGAAGCATAAATGTAAAAGCCACAAGCGGCCAATAAATAATATAGGTGGCAATCCAGCTGCCAAAGCCCCAGATAAGCGGCTCAACGCAGACGAATACCAGCGTTGCGGCGACTCCGAGCCAGCCGAAAACATAGCCGTAGAGAGCGCATAGAATAGTCACTACCTCCACGTTAGGCAAAAAGGACAAGACAAGCTTTCCGCACTCAATGGTTGCAGCCATAACACCAACGAGCGCTACCGTTTTTGCCCCTATCATATTTTTATTATCCCTAAATACGTTCATTTATATTAAAATTACCAAGGAGATACTTCAAGACGGAAGAGAATAATTGTTCCCGCCTCTACGGTCATTCCGCTAAGTCCAACGCCTGCCTGATACATAGTAACGCCGTCGTAATCTACGGTAGGCGCGCCATCGTAGCTATCTGCCGCCACAGACGTATAAACTATAACGTAAGTTTTGCTTGCTCCGTCTTCCTTGATAGATCCGATTGCGCTGACGTATGCGCCGTAGGTACTGTCAATCATCTCAAGAGCGAGTGGGTTGTTTTCTCTTTTATTAAGATGCTCTATAACGCCCTTTGCGCCCTCGTCCTTGTTTTCTACGTCTTCAAGATAGGTCTTGTAAACGTCATAAGTGCCGTCGGCATTTTCAACGACCACCGTGACGTCACCGCTCTCCGCAACCGAACCGAAAAGAAAATTGCAGGATGTCATAGCGCTGAACACCAAGACCGTAACCAATGCTAAAAATTTCGTTTTCATTTTTTACCTCTTTTTCTTTGTTTTTTCATAGAAAAAGCATATCTTTGGTAAAAGAAAACCGCCCTTACAGGAGGGCGGATTATAAACGCGAAAGGTATTCGAAAAGCAAAACGGCAAAGCCCGGATTTGAATTCCGAATTTCAATTTTCGAATTTACATTTTCCCCCACTTGCCCAAGGAAATGCTATAATAAAGCGTAAGGCAGGCCTTCCGACTGGGAGGGAGAGGCTTAGCGGATAAATCCGCACTCCTTCGTC
>JAFQWR010000202.1 GCA_017407365.1 Clostridia bacterium | reverse complement strand
TGTAACGCACGATGTGGACGAGGTGCTTCTGATTGCCGACCGTGTGCTGTTTATGAAAAAAACAGGCATTGTAGATCTGGGAAGCATAGATATCCCCCAATCTCAGCGGAGCGTGGCAGATGCCTCTCTTTTGCCCATGCGCAAAAAAATAGCCGAATGCTTTGAGGTTTAAGGTATAAAACGTATTTTCATTGCAATAAATCAGTATCACAGAGGAGCGGACGCAGGAGGTGTGTCTGCTCCTGTTTTTTTATCCGTCTTATTATGCAAAGAATTTCAGGCGTTATATAAGACGTGCGGAAGAAAGGACTCGGATTCGTTTGTATTGCAGACAGAAGAGGGGAAAATAAGTTTTTTTTCAGGAAAAATATTTTTTATGAAGGAATCATTCATCCTCATTTATATTTTTGAGGCGCAATTTGGTGTTTTTGCTCGAAAAATGGCACCTTTTCTTTGCACAAAATAAACGAAAAGACAGACATATATCCGCTAAGCGCAAAACTCCAATTGACAGTTATTTTCTTTTATGATATAATATAGATAATAGTGTATGCAGGCAGATATTTTCTGCGTAAAAACGAGGAGAAAAAATGGACGCACATCAGGTTCATTTGTTCCATCAGGGGTCAGCCCTTTATGCGCAGCGCTATTTGGGTGTACACGAGGATGCGGATGGCTACGTTTTCCGTTTGTTTGCACCGCACGCGCAAAGGGTTTATCTGGTTGGCGATTTTAACGGCTGGCAGGCAAACGAGCGGTACGCCATGCAACGCATCAGCGAGCAGGGCATCTGGCAGATTGCCGTAAAGGGTCTTGCCGTATTTGATAATTACAAATACCTTGTGTACGGAGCGGACGGAGAGCCTCGCTATAAGGCAGATCCCTACGCCGTGCACGGAGAAACACCCGGTAAGGGTGATATGAGCAGTAAGGTATACACCTTAAAAAGCTTTGCGTGGAATGATGCGTGCTGGCTGCGTACCAACAGGCAATGCCATTTCTCCCGTCCGATGAACATTTACGAGGTGCATCTCGGCTCCTGGCAAAAAAGAGAGGACGGTGGCTTTTACGATTACCGCACCTTAGCGGATCTTCTTGTTCCGTATGCGGTGGAGATGGGCTACACGCATTTAGAGCTTCTGCCCATTATGGAGCATCCCTCAGATGATTCCTGGGGGTATCAGGTAAGCGGATATTTCAGCGTGAGCGCACGCTATGGCTTGCCGGAGGATTTCAAGTATTTTGTCAACAAATGCCACGAAAATGGCTTGGGTGTTTTTCTGGACTGGGTTCCTGCGCATTTTGCAAAGGACGAATGCGGGCTTTCCTGCTTCGACGGCGCTCCCTTATACGAAAGCGCTGACCCTGCTGTCAGCGAGCTGAGCGTGTGGGGTACCTGTGCCTTCGATTACGCAAAGCCGGAGGTGCAGTCCTTCCTGATCTCCAATGCAATTTATTGGTTGGAGGAGTATCACGTAGACGGACTTCGTGTGGATGCGGTTTCCGCCATGCTGTACGGCAACCGGGGCGCCTCGGGCTTGCCGCTGAACGACATCCGGCCGAATGCCGCGGCAATCTCCTTTTTGCAAAGGCTGAATGCGGTGGTCAGGGTGCAATGCCCCGATAAGGCTCTTATCGCAGAGGAAACCACGGCATACAGCGGCGTTACGGGAACGGGCGCAGAGGGAAGCCTTGGTTTTACGTTCAAATGGAACGTTGGTTGGGCGCACGATACGCTCAGATATATGCAAACGGATCCCTTCTTCAGAAAGGGCGTGCATCACCGTATGACCTTCGGTATGACGTACGCCTTCGACGAAAGCTATATTTTGCCTCTCTCGCACGATGAGGTTACCCTTGAAAGGGGCTCGCTGATTGAAAGAATGCCCGGCACCTATGAGGAGCGCTTTGCCAATCTTCGTGCCTACCTTGGCTTTATGATGAGCCATCCTGGTAAAAAGCTGACCTTTATGGGCAACGAAATCGGTCAGTTCCGCGCGTGGGATCATAGCGGCTCTGTGGAGTATTTCCTTTTGGAATACGAAAAGCACCGCAAGCTGCGCGTGTATCAGAGAGCGCTCAATCATTTCTACCTCCGCACGGCGCCTCTCTGGCAGAACGACG
>JAFQWR010000201.1 GCA_017407365.1 Clostridia bacterium | reverse complement strand
ACCGCCGAAGAGCAGGAAGCAGCGCGCGCCTTGGCTCTTCATCGCTTTTCGGCAAAAACGCCCACAGATTCCGACAGGGCAGAGCTGAGCCGATTAGAGGAGCAGTATAAGCAGTATTCGCTTGATATCGAGGCGCATAAAGAGGTGGGTGGCAATTCCCAAAAACAGGCAGGCGGCAGAAGCTTTGTATTTTCTATTCTGCTGATTGTTGCGGCGGTGCTTGCGGTCATAGGTGTTGCTTGCCTTGCCGTAAGGCAAACGGCGGTCGGCGTTGCTATGCTTGCGCTTTGTGCCGCTGCTGCCGTTGGTGCGCTTGTGCTTCGGCACGGGGCTTTATCGGGTAAGGGGAAAGCTTCCCCGGAAGACGCACTTGCCAAAATGGAGGAAAGCTGCCGACAGGTTAAAATTTCCTTGCACAAAAAGCTCAATGAATACGGCTATTACGAGGCAGTAAGCGTACTGCTCGATTGCGAAAGATTCCGTCGGGATTTCGAGGAGTATCTTGCGCTTAAAGCGCGAAGAGAGCAGACACTGCTCCGACTCAGCGAGGTGCAGGATTCGCACGGGGCACTTTGCAGGGGGCTGACAGCGCTTTCCGCACGCTACGGCTACGGCGAAACGGATTTTTCCGCTTTTGCCGATCAGCTTCGCGAGGATGTAATAATGCTGACCTTCATCGAGAAGGAAAGAGAGCGCAAGCACACGGAAAGAGAAGAGGCATTGCTTCACGTAAAGAAAATTGCAGATACGCTTGCCGAGGCGTTAAAGCCGTATGGTATTGCGCTTTCAGAGGACGTACGTGCGCAGATGCAGGCCTTGAAGGAGGATGCTCTTTGCTTTGAGTCCGAAAGAAAAAATGCAGAGGCGAGTGCAAAAAAGGCAGAGGATTTCCGCTTGCAAAAGGGGCTTACCGAAAAGCCTCAGAGCGAAGGGGGTGCCGACGCTGTTTCGGATAGCTTAGAGGAGCTTCAGCGTGAAATCCGCACGAAGGAAACGGAGATTGCAGACAAGGAAAGCTGTGTTGAAGAGGCGGATGCCTTGCAGGCTCAGCTGGACGAAAAGCAGCAGCTTCTTGACTACTGCCAGCAGCGATATAAGGTGCTGAAAGGTGCAGAGGAGCTGCTGGAAAAGGCGGACCAAGCCATCACGGATAAATACATATCTCCCATCAAAGACGCCTTCTGTGCCTATTCTACGGCCTTAGAACGGGTGCTTGGTGAAAAGGTGTCGGTAAACAAGGATTTTCAGCTCTCATTTGAGCACGCAGGAGAGGCTCGCTCAGAGAAGCATTTCAGTGCAGGACAACGCAGTATTTGTGCGCTGTGCTACAGGCTTTCGCTGATTGATAATATGTATGCAGACGAGCAGCCCTTCATCATTATGGACGATCCCTTCGTGCATCTGGATGCGGAGCATATGCAAAAAACGGCGGAGCTTCTGAAAGAGCTTTCCCTGCAAAGACAGATCATTTATTTTTGCTGTCATGAAAGCAGAAAAATGTAATACGGAGGAACAGAATGGAAGAAAGACTGTTGCAATCGTTTACGGATGCAGGCTTTACGGTAAAGTCATCCGAGGGCGGAGTATGTAGGCTTGTGCTGGACACTCACGTAATCGTATGCGGAGATCATGCCGATGATATTGCGGAGGTGTTTGCTACGGTCAGCGAAGACCGCATTACCTTTGTGTACGAAAGCAGTCTGCTCCGATATTTTTTGCGGAATGGCAGGCGCACGACGGGGCAGTTGGCAGAATTTTTAGAGGCATTCAGCGAGGACAGAGCAATTCATCTTTTCTTCGACGGAAGAAAAATATGCGCCGAAACAGAGCACGACGAGTGGCTGGACGTAATGGAGATTTCCGATGCCTTTATCCGTCTTGCTGTTTATCTGGACGGCTGGCTTAAGCAATGAGTTGTTCCTCATTTGCGTGAGGAGAAAAATACAAAAAGGAGGGGAAGCTTATGGAAAGAGATTTGAAAATTTTTACGGAAAATATTGAGCCGGAGGCGGTGCATCAGATCTACACGGCAATGGCGCAGGCTCCCTTTCGGGAGTCTAAGGTGCGCATTATGCCCGACGTGCATACGGGCAAGGGCTGTGTGGTTGGCTTTACCGCAACGCTGGGAGATAAAATTATCCCCAACGTGCTGGGGGTAGACCTTGGCTGCGGTATGCTCACGGTGATGCTCGGAAAAATTACGGTGGATTACGCCTCGTTAGACGGCTTCATCAAGGAAAACATCCCCACAGGCAGCAGCTACCGCAGAGAGGTGCGTGCAGAGTCGCTCATCAGAAGCCTGAAATGCTTTCGTGAGCTGAAGGATTTAGACCGTCTGTACGGCTCTTTGGCGACCCTTGGCGGCGGCAATCATTTTATCGAAATCGACCGTGACGAAGAGGGCGGCTTATATCTTGTCATTCACAGCGGCTCCCGTAATCTTGGCTTACAGGTGGCGTCCATCTATCAGAAAAAGGCGGTAAAACACTGCAAGGAGGCGCCCGAGGAAGAGAAAAAGCGTGTGATTGAGGAATGGAATGCAAAGGGCAGACCGGATAAAATCCCCGAGGCAATCGACGAAATCACCAAAAAGTATGCGCATAAAACAAAAATCCCTGCCGAGCTGTGCTATCTGGAGGGGGACGAAATGCTTTGTTATCTGCACGACCTTGCGGTGTGTCAGCGCTTTGCGTCCTTAAACCGTATGGGTATGGCAGAGGCAATATTGAAGCATCTTGGGGTGCATAAATACGAATCGTTTGAAACGGTACATAACTTTCTTGATGCAGACGGCGTTTTGCGTAAGGGGGCCATTCCTGCCCATCTCGGTCAGAGGGTGCTCATTCCCATGAATATGCGTGACGGTTGCCTGATTGCAGTTGGCAAGGGTAATGCAGATTGGAATCAGTCTGCACCGCACGGAGCAGGCAGGCTGTGCAAAAGAAGCGAGGCAAAAGCTCTGTTTACGGTAGAGGAGTTTGTAAGGGAGATGGATGGCATTTATACCTCAACGGCAAATGCATCCACGCTCGACGAATCACCCATGGCGTATAAGCCCATGCAGGAAATCGTTTCGCTGATAGAGCCCACCGTCACTGTGGAAAAAATCATCAAGCCCGTTTATAACTTCAAGGCGGCGGAATAAGGAGTGCTTCTATGAAAAAGTATTTTCCCTCTATGATTATGCTTTCTGTGTTTCTGGCTGTGGGAATCACGCTTTGGCTTACAAAGGATAATATTTTTTATCTGTTTAACTTCGGCTATATCGGCGGCTCCATTGCGCTTGGGCTTGCGCTGTTTGCGCGTAAATATAAGCACGCAAGGCGTGTGGTGCAGTTTCTCGTCGGCTCGTATATGCTGGTGTATCTGGGGCTGATCTGCAACGAAAATATGCAGATCGAGGGCTTTTGGTACTACCTGTT
>JAFQWR010000200.1 GCA_017407365.1 Clostridia bacterium | reverse complement strand
TTGGAATCTGGCGCAGCGTTGTTTACAAGCGGAAAGCCCGTAGTGCTGTAAGGGTACGCATCAAATTGCGTTTTTTACCCATATCTACGCACCGTTGTATTCACCTTTCGCAGCAAAAAACGAACTTTTGTCTACCGACAAGGGTGCGTTTTTTTTGAATGATCTTTGCCTTTGGCAAAGGATGTTGGCTTTGCCAACGATGACGGCTATGCCTAATGATGTGTGCTGACGGCACATACAGGGCTTTTTTGGTTTACAATTGTGTAACCTTGTGATATAATAGGTTTATCCGCAGCACAGGCAAACGGTATGCTGTTTTTCGGCAATACCGACGGATAGAAACGTACAACGGAGGACAACGGTTATGGCAACCCGCTTTGTTAATTTTGCAGATATCAACAGCGCAGACTATGTAATTGACGGCTACGGCTTTTGTTATGTGGATTTATCTGCAGAGGAAGCCGCAGCTGTTATGCAGGTGGCAACGCAATACAAGGTCGTAAAAAGAGAGGTAGAGCACTACAGCCATGAGGATATGGGTGACTACACCTATGTCACCGAGGTTGCAACCTACGAGCTGGATAAGGTCAAATCTGTTTCAGAAAAGATCTGGCTCGAAAAGGAGGGAGCAGGCGATATTATCGTCAGCAACGGGCAGTTCGTTGGCGTTGTGTTCTTCACGGGCTTTACCGACTACCGCGGCAAGGAGGAAAACGGCTTCGTTCCCTTAGAGCACCTGAATGACCGCACGGGGCTGACAAATTACTGCTCGGTAAGGATTTCGGTTTTAGCGGCAGACGGAGTGGATCTTTCCAACGAGGATATGCATATTTCTCCGCAGGAATCGGGCCGCACCACCCGCTCGTGGGATTATAACTTCCATCTGGAAAAGAAATAACCCCTTGCAGGAATCTGCAGATCAGTTGACGTACATTCGATTGGGGCAGTGGGTAAAGCCCTTTACCCGTATTTCTGCTTTCCGATTGTCGCCGGTAGGCACGATAGCATCCGTTTTTCGCAACAGATAACGGGTGCTTTTTTTTCTGCAAAAAGCAGAGTCCGAACAGCAAAAGCGTTTGGTGTTGTTAGGGGTAAAGCAGTGTGGCTTTGCCTGCAGGTGCGTTTATTCAGCGGAAAAAAGCGTATGTTTTCTTTGTTTGTAGAGAGGCGTATAGGCAGTTTTTTTTGAAAAAGACACTTTTAACAGAAAATGTAGCGTAAAGAAATTGTTTTTTTGCGGTAAGGTCTTGAAAAATTTGGTGAAATGTGCTATAATAGATACCATGCAAGGTTTGTTCGTCATTTTGGCGGAATGAAAAAGGCACAACACTTGAAGAAACACGGTTTCCGTGTAGAAATGAAAATACAGGAAGGAAAAATATGGCAGAAAAACTGACGATTGCAAAAAAGCTCGCAAAAAGAAAGTACCGTCCCGGCTCCAAATTGATTGCAGGTATTTACAAGTTTCTTATGGTGGATATCATTGGGCGTAAATACAAGATGAAATTCAACATCATCGATGACGTCAACGATTGCAAGGGGCCTTGCTTCGTAATCTTTAACCACCTTTCGCGCATTGATCACGCATACATCTGCGGCGCAGTCTATCCGCGCGTGCACAATATGCTTGCAGGCTGCTCTGAGTTTTACCGCACCAAATTCTCCTTTATCTTCGGGCTGAATAAGGTTATCCCCAAAAAGAACTACTCCTTAGACCGTGTTGCTCTGCGCGGCATCAACGACGTCATCAAAAGAGGCGGCTGTGTAACCTTTGCGCCCGAGGGGCTTGCCAGTGACTACGGCGGAAATAAGCCCATCGTGCCCGGCACCAGCAAAATGTTCAAGCACTACAAGGTTCCCGTTTACCTTTGCTATCTTGAAGGGCAGTACCTGCAAAACACCAAGGTCTGCTTAGACGAGCGCATCGGCGAAACGTTTGCCACGATGTCGCTGCTGTTTACCGCAGAGGATACCCAGAGGCTCTCTGCCGAGGAAATGGATGACATCATCAACGAAAGATTCAGACGCAACGAGTACGCGTGGAATGCAGAAAAGAGAATCAAGTGGAAAACCAAGGGCAGAATCTGCCACCGCTTAGAGGATTTCTGCTACAAATGCCCCAAGTGCGGCAAGGAATTCACCATGAAGGGCGAGGGGGACCGCATCACCTGCTCTGCCTGCGGCAACGGTGCCACCATGGACGATTACTATCAGTTCCATCCCTTTGAGGGCGCGGTAATTCCCGCCTCTCCGTTCGATTGGGTAGAGCAGGAGCGTATGGATATCATCAGAGAAATCCGCGAAAATCCCGACTACTTCTTTGAGGATGAGTGTCAGATCGGCAATCTGGATGAATACAGGCTCGTGGGCAAAAACAAAACGAGCTTCATTGTCGGCGAGGGAAAAATCCGCTTAGACCATCAGGGCGTGCACTTCAAGGGTATACGCCACGGTGCGCCCTACGAGTTTTCCGTTGGCTATAAGGAGCTATACACCCTGATTACCGAGGTGGATTCCAGCTACTTCAACTTCTACGTTAAGGGCGAATATTTCGATATCTTCCCCAAGCATCAGACGGTTGGTAAGTTCAGCCTTCTGGTAGAGGAAATGCACCGCTACCACGTCAATTTCTACAAGAATTTCAAGTGGAACGATTATATGTACGAGGGCATGGAGCTTGGCATCGACTTAAAGGAGTAATCCTTTTCGGTGACTGAGAAGGGGCTATAA